>JADLCW010000261.1 GCA_020847015.1 Thermomicrobiales bacterium
CCGACGGCCGGGTGCGCGCAGCGGAGCTGATCGGCGATGTCTACCCGCTGCACGACTGGGCGGAGGCCTTCGCCCGTTTCGAGCGACGCGACAGCGTCAAATTGTTGCTCGATCCCACCGGTTGACCTGGTTTGGCTCCCGTTTCGCTCGGATGCGAGCCTACAGGGGCGAGCATCAGATATTTGCAATCGACGATTTGGAGCCGGTTCTCGGCGCGGCTCGCCGCCCGCACCGCGACCATGGATGGACGCGCGACGCTCCATAGATCGCGTCGGCGTCCCGGCGGCCGATTCGGTCGCTCAGAAACCTCGTCGCGCCTCGCAATGCGTCGATGCGCATCCTCTCCTGTGTCGATCCGCCGCAATCGCATCGTTGGTATCGATGGGCGGGCGCGGACGCTCAGATCGCTCAAACACGCTTCTGCCAGCATTTTCCATTTGTTCCATGAGGCGATCTCCACGCGACTCCCTGAATGCGGCTTGAGTTTATCGAGCCGGTGCAGCGGGGCGTTCCAAAGCGTGCGATTCGGCATCGCGATTGACCGCCCCGAGCGGCTTTGCTAGCATGCCGTTTCCGCGTTCCCGCTCCGGTCGCACGAACCCCGGGGACGGGCAACAAGGCCGCACAGCGCCGCCAGGGAAGGCGGCGTCTGCCGTCGCATGGACGAAGGAGTCACAGATGGACCGATTTCTGCACCGCCAGATGGATCGTCGCACCGCGATCCGCCGGACCGCCCTCGGCGCCGGCGCGCTCGGACTCGGGGCCACCTTCGCCAACGGGCGCTCATTCTCGGCTCGCGCTCAAGACGCCACTCCGGAGGTCAAGTTCGACGCGGCCGCCTGCTTCACTCCGTTCCCGGACGCCAAGACCGTGCAGTATGACAAGGTTGGCGACGGCGATTTCAACATCGCCCTCTCCAACTCCTACATCGGCAACGTCTGGCGCACCCAGATGATCAAGATGGCCAAGGCCTACGTCGAAACACCGGATATCAAGCCCTACGTCGGCGACTTCCAGGTGCAAACCGCCGACCGCGACGATGCGGCCCAGATCGCCTCCATCGAAAACATGATCTCCAACGGCGCCCAGGCCGTGGTCATCATCGGCAACAGCCCAACCGCGCTGGTGCCCACCGTCGCCCAGGCCCGCAAGGACGGCATCGTCATCGTCTCTTTCGACACCGTGGTCCGCGCCGATCCGCCCGATCCGTCGCTCGACCTCGGCGTCGGGGTCAACGAGGATCAGGTCGAGATGGGGCGCCTCTGGGCCCAGTGGTTGGCCGATCAGCTCGACGGCAAAGGCAAGGTGCTGATGGTCAACGGCGTCACCGGCACCGGTGTCGACACCGAGCGGCGGCAAGGCGCCAGCGACGTGTGGGCCAAGTACCCCGACATCACCACCGTCGAGGTGGTCGGCGACTGGGATCCGGGCAAGGCCCAAACCGCGACGGCAACCGCCCTGGCCGCCAATCCGGATATCGCGGGCGTCTGGTGCCAAGGCGGCACCGATGGCGTCGTGCGCGCCTTCCTCGACGCCGGGCGACCGTTGGTGCCCGTCGCCGGCGAGGCCGAGAACGGCTTCCGCAAGCAGATGCTGGAGTTCAAGGACGAGATGCCCGGTCTCTCCATCGGGCAGTCGCCGGGATTGGTGGCCGTCTCCATCCGCGCCGCCATCAGCCTGCTGATGGGCGAGGCATTGCCGAATCAGATCTCGGTGCCGCTGCCAATGGTCACCACCGCCGAACTCGTGCCGGGGGTCAACGTCTTCCCGGATGCGCCAGACAACTTCTTCACCGCCACCACCATTCCTGCCTGCGGCATCAATCTCACCTTTGAAGAGGTCGATCGACAGCAGGTCTAAATTCGTGCGCGGGGGCGGGCGGGGCAACGCGACCTCGCCCGCCCCCGCCATTCCCGCCGGACGACGCCATGCTCCTCTTACAGGCCACCGGAATCGACAAGCGGTTCGGCGGCGTTACGGCACTGCACGACGCCGATTTCAGTTGCGACGCCGGCGAGATCCATGCGTTGCTCGGCGAGAACGGCGCCGGCAAGAGCACCATGGTGAAGATCCTGTGCGGCGTCCACACTCCGGACGCTGGCGAGATCGACTTCGCGGGTCGGCTGGTCGCCTTCCGCAGCCCTTCGGCAGCGGTGGCCATGGGCATCGTGCCAGTCTTTCAGGAGTTGTCGCTCGTCCCCGATCTGAGCGTGGCCGAAAATCTGTTCATGGGGATCGAGCCGCGTAACGCCATTCGGCTGGTTGACCGCCGCGCCATGCGCCGGGATGCCGAGGCGCTGCTGACACGCCTCGGATTTTCCGGGATCGACCCCGCCGCGGTCGTCCGCGATCTGTCGCTGGCCGAGCGGCAAATCGTCGAGATCGTCAAGGCCGTCGGGCGCAGCCCAAAAGTGCTGATTCTCGACGAAGCGACCTCGGCGCTAAACCGGCAACAGGTCGAGCAGGTGTTCGCGGTCGTGCGCGGCTTGCGCGCGGCGGGTGTCGCCGCGGTGTTTATTTCCCACCGCATGGAAGAGGTGCGCGATCTGTGCGACCGCGCCACCATTTTCCGCGACGGCACCGACGTCGGCACCGTCGAGATGGCCCAGGCCAGCCATGGCGAAATCGTGCGGATGATGATCGGGCGCACCCTGCACGAGGCATTTCCGCCCCGGCCGCCGCTGCCGCCGGAGGCAGAGCCGTTGCTGGAGGTGCGCGGTCTCGACTGGGGCGCCGAATTACGCGATGTCTCCTTCACCCTCCATCGCGGCGAGATTCTGGGGTTGTCCGGCTTGGAAGGGCAGGGCCAGGGCGATCTGCTATTCGCGCTATTTGGCGTCTACGCCGGGGTGACCGGCGATGTGCGGTTGCGCGGCGAACCGATCGGGCTGAGCGGTCCGCGCGCGGCCATTACCGCGAAGCTGGCGCTGGTGCCGGAAGATCGCAAAACGCAAGGGCTGATTTTGCCGCTCCCGGTGGGGGAGAACATGACCCTCGCCACGCTGCCGAAGATCGCTCATGGCGGAATCATCTCGCCCGAGGCCGAGCGCGCCGCGACCTCGACGATGCAGGAGTCGCTGGCGATCAAAACAGCCAGCATGGATGTGCCGGTGCGCTTCCTCAGCGGCGGCAACCAGCAAAAAGTGGCCATCGCCAAATGGCTGCTGACCGAGGCTGATGTTTATCTTCTCTACGACCCTACGCGGGGCATCGACGTGGGAGCCAAGCAGGAGATTTATGCGCTGATGCGCCGCCTGACCGAGCAGGGTCATGCGATCCTGCTGTTTTCGACCGATCTCGCCGAGGTCGTCGGTTTGTGCAACCGGGCGCTGGTGATGTATGAGGGCGCCATCGCCGTAGAGTTGAGCGGGCCGGAGCTGACTCAGGCGAATCTGGTCAGCGCGGCCATCGGCGTCGCGGAATCGGGGCGCGTCGACACCCCGGCGGCCTCGGCGTAGGGGCGGGAGGAACACCATGGCCGTCGCCGACGCCTCACGCATCGGGCCGCCCGCGGCTCGCCACGACCGCATCGTGCGGCAGCGCCCCTTCGTGGTGCGCAACGCCCGGGTGCTGCTGATCTGGGCGCTGCTGCTGGCGCTGATGGGGGTCTATATCGCGGAAGCTCCGCAGTTCCGCCCGCGCGAACAGCGCACCATCGCCAACTCCGGCATGACGCTGGCGGCAGCGGGGCTGGGGCAGACGCTGGTGGTGCTCACCGGGGGCATCGATCTTTCGGTCGGACCGATGGTCAGTCTCACCAACAGCATCGCCAGCGCCACCACCGACAAGGAGGACCCGAACGGCAGCATGGCTCGCGCCGCGGCGCTGGCCCTGGCCGTGGGCGCGCTGGGCGGATTGATCAATGGCGTGTTGGTCGCCTATGGGCGATTGCAACCGATCATCGTCACCCTGGCCACCGCCTCGATCTGGACCGGCATCGCGCTCCTCGTGCGTCCCGATCCGGGCGGCTACATCCCGCCCGATTTCACCGCACTGCTGGCCGGACAATTCTTCGACGACGGCCCCATCGCGCTGCCCTTCGGGCTGGTGTGGGATCGTCCCGTGCCCAGCGCCGTATTCTTGCTGATCGGGCTGGTGGTGGTCTGGTTGCTGTTCCGCCGCACGCCGCTCGCTACGCGCATCTACGCCGTCGGCAGCAGCGAGGGGGCCGCCTACATGTCCGGGGTGAACGTCGCGCGCGCCAAGATGGCCGCCTACACCCTGGCCGGGTTGGCGGCTGGTTTCGGTGGGCTGATCACCAGCGCACAAACATCCACCGGCAATGCGCTGGCCGGCAACTTCTTCACCCTCAACTCAATTGCCGCCGTCGTGCTCGGCGGAGCCAGTCTCGCCGGCGGCTCGGGCACGTTTCTCGGCACGCTGGCCGGAGCCTACGTCATCGCGCTGATCCCCAGCGTGCTCTTCTTCTACGGCGTCAGCACCTTCTATCAGCAGTTATTCCAGGGGTCCATCTTGTTGATCGCGGTTTCGCTGGGCGCGCTTGGGGTGTTCCGCATTCGCAACCGGATCGAGCGGCTGTGAGCGCCTCCTCCGCGTCTCCGACCGCCGAAACGATCGGCGCCGGGCGTAACCCCTGGCTGACTTGGGCGGCGCAGCATCGCGCCATCCTGATTCCCTACGGGTTGATCCTGTTGCTGCTGGCGGCAGCCGCCGTGCGCGCGCCCGGGTTTGTGACGCCGGCGAATCTGCGTTCGCAGTTGGTGCTCGCCTCGTATCTGGGGGTGCTGGCCGCCGGTCAGTTGCTGGTGATCCTGACCGGCGGCATCGATCTCTCGATCGCCTGGAATCTCAACCTGTCGGCCATTTTGCTGACTCAGTTCACCGGCGGTGGTTCGCCAGCGCTCGCCGCCGTCATCGCGCTGGGCGCGGCATCGCTGGTCGGATTGATCAACGGGTTGGGGGTGGCCTACCTGCGCATCCCCTCGCTGGTGATGACGCTCGGCATGAACGCGGTGCTGGCCGGGTTTACGCTCGTCTACACCAATGGCTCACCGCAGGGCAGCGCTCCGGCTTTCGCGCGGGAACTGGCGGTCGGTCGCCTCGGCGGTCAGATCCCCTACGCGCTGATTTTCTGGGCGCTGTTCAGCGCCGGGCTGATCTTCCTGCTGCGGCGCACCGTCTTCGGGCGCAGTCTCTACGCCATCGGCAATAACCGCGAAGCGGCCTACCTCTCCGGGGTGCCGGTGCGCGGCGTATTAGTCGTCGCCTACACGTTGTGCGGATTGTTCGCCGGAGTGGCTGCGCTGCTGCTGGTGGGCTACTCGGCGCAAAGCTATCTCGGCATGGGCGACCAGTACGTGTTGACCTCGATCGCTGCGGTCGTCATCGGCGGGGCGTCAATTTTGGGCGGGTCCGGCGGCTACGGCGGCGCCATCGCCGGAGCGATCACCAGCGTACTGCTGCAAAACGTGCTGCAAATCGTGGGCATTCCCTTCGCCGGGCAGCAGATTCTCTACGGGTTGATCATCCTGCTGATGCTGTTCGTCTACGGGCGCGAGGCACGGGTGCGCGAGTAGCGGCGGGGCGCTACGGCTCCCCCGCTCCGAGCGTCTGCGCGCCCGCGGTGGCTCTCGCCCGGTGTCCCATGTCATCCTGTCGCCAGCAATCCAGCCATCCCGTCGTCGCCAAGGAGACGAACCATGGGCCGCGCTTGGGCGGTCGAGGCGATCCGCAAGATCGAACGCGACTTTCAACGTTCGGCTGACACCCATCTGATCCGCGTCGAGTTGCCGGCGACGCCGGACGTTCATCTCTATCTCAAGGATGAATCGACTCACCCCACCGGCAGTCTGAAGCATCGCCTGGCGCGCTCGCTGTTTCTGTACGGTTTGTGCAACGGCTGGATCGGGGAGGGGACGACCGTCATCGAGGCCTCCTCCGGCAGCACCGCGGTCTCCGAAGCCTATTTCGCCCGTCTGCTGGGGCTGCCCTTCATCGCCGTCATGCCTCGCGGCACCTCGGCCGCCAAAGTCGACCAGATTGCCTTTTTCGGCGGCCGCAGCCACTTCGTCGATGACCCGGCCGAGGTCTACGCCGAAGCCGAACGGCTGGCGCACGAGTGCGGCGGCCACTACATGGATCAGTTCACCTATGCCGAGCGGGCCACCGACTGGCGCGGCAACAACAACATCGCCGAGTCGATCTTTCAGCAGATGGCGGGCGAAGAGCATCCCATCCCGCGCTGGGTGGTGGTAGGGGCGGGCACCGGCGGCACCTCGGCCACCATCGGCCGCTATATCCGCTACCAGCAGCATGCGACGGAATTGTGCGTGGTGGACCCGGACAACTCTGTGTTCTACGACTACTTTCGCACCGGCGACCCCAGCCTCACCACTGACTGCGGGTCCGGCATCGAAGGCATCGGTCGCCCGCGCGTCGAGCCATCGTTCGTCGCCGAGGTGGTGGATCGCATGATTCACGTGCCGAACGCGGCCTCCATCGGCGCGGCGCGCTTTCTGGCGCGGGTGCTGGGTCGGAAATACGGAGCCTCGACTGGAACCAACCTCTACGGCGCGCTCCAACTGGCGCACGAGATGGCGGCGCGGCACGAGGCAGGCAGTGTCGTTACGCTCGCTTGCGACCCCGGCAACCGCTACCTTGACAGCTATTTCTGCGACGAGTGGCTGGCCCGCAGCGGCTACGACACAGCGCCTTATGAAGCGCCACTCACCGCCTTTTACGAGCGCGGCGAGTGGGTTCCCAGGGCATCGGGGCCGGCAAGCGACGCGGCGAACTGAGCGAAACAAGGCGGCGCACGACATCGCTGGACGCATCAGACAAGGAGCACGATCGTGGGCAACGAACATGTCCGCTCATCGCTGCGTCTGTCCGCCACGCTGCTGCTCGCGGGGCAACTCCTGTACATCGCGATCACCCAGTTCCACGCTGGGGGGGAAGCGAATGACCACCCTGCCATTTTTGTCGCATACGCCCATAGCGGAAGTTGGACAGTCGTCCATATCGGCCAATTCGCGGCCATGGCGATCTTGCTGGGAGGATTGCTTGCGCTGCCCTTCGCCGTCGACGCGTGAGATGCGGCGGCGCGCTGGACGGCGCGTTTCGGAGCCGCATCGGCGGTGGTTGCGCTGGCGCTGTATGGCGCCCTGCAGGCTGTGGACGGAGTCGCAAACAAGCAGGCGGATGCCGCCTGGCTGGGCGCCCCGGCCACCGAGCAGGCAGCGCGCTTCGCCGGCGCCGAGGTCATCCGCTGGATCGAGTGGGGACTACGCAGCTACCATACCTTCACACTGGGTCTCGCTCTGCTCCTGATTGCGGTCGCGGTAGCGCGGACGGCCTGGACTCCTCGTCCCATCGCCTACCTGGCGCAGGGCTGGGTGGTTGGCGTCGAGGGTTTTTCGCGAACGGAGTCGATCGCCATCGTGGCGACCTGGATTCTGAGCGTGGCGTGGATGATCGGGCTGGCCGTCGTCGCCCAGCGAATGCCAGGCGCCGCGCCGGCGTAGCGCGCCCGACAACGACCGGACCGGGTCGACACCAGATGCGCGGCGTCCCGACGGCGCCGGGCCGGCAGAGCGTCGAGGGGTAGCTGCCGGCCGCTCTATCCTCGTGCCGCCATTACCTCGCGGGCCGCCTCCGCGATGTGGCGCGGGGTTAGCCCGTATTTCTCCAGCAGCGTATCGTTGGGAGCCGATTCGCCGTAGACATCCTGCCAGCCGACCCGCCGCATCAGCGTCGGGCGGCGCTCGGCCAGTGTTTCTGCGATCGCGCCGCCCAACCCACCAATGATCGAGTGATCCTCGGCGGTGACGATGGCGCCGGTGCGCTCGGCAAGCGCGACGACAGCGTCCACATCCAGCGGCTTGATCGTCGGCACGTGCAGCAGCGCGGCATGCACACCCTCGACCGCCAGCAGCTCGACCGCCTCCAGCGCCCGCACCGTTTGCACCCCGGTGGCGATGATGCCGACATCGCCGCCGTCGCGCAGCAGCGCTGCCCGTCCGATTTCGAACCGGTAGTCGGGGCCGAAAATCACGGGGCTGGGGTCGCGCGTGACCCGCAGGTACATCGGGCCGTCATGCGCCATCATCGCCCGCATCGCCTGCCGCAACTCCACGGCGTCGGCCGGAGCGATAGACACGACACCGGGCATGGCTCGGAAAATAGCCAGATCCTCCACACTCTGGTGGGTTTTTCCGGTTTTGCCGGTAAGCATCCCGCTGTAGGCGCCGCACATTTTCACGTTCAGATGGGGTTGAGCGATGACGACGCGGATCTGGTCGAGCGCGCGCTTGGCCAGAAACGGCACGAAGGTGCTGATCCACGGCACGTAGCCGACCGTGGCCAACCCGGCCGCCACGCCCAGCAGATTCTGCTCGGCGATGCCCATCTCGAAGAAGCGATCCGGCACGGCGGCGGCGAAAATGTCGGCCCGCGTCGAGTTGGCGAGATCGCCATCGAGCACCAACAGGTCGGGATAGCCTTCGGCCAACTCGACCAACTCATGACCCCACGCCTCGCGCGGGGCGATCGCGTTCGCCCCGGCTAGCGGCAGCGTGGCGACGGTGGATGTAGCGCTCACGATCGCTCCTCCGCGGCGGACAAAGTGTCCAGTTCGGCCAGGGCGCGCGCCAGATCGTCGGCAGTGGGAACCTTGGCGTGCCAGAGATAGTCCCCTTCCATGAAGGAGACTCCCTTGCCCTTGACGGTGCGGGCGACGACGCAGGTCGGCTGCCCGACATGGGTTTCGGCCAGATCGAAGGCGGCCCGAATCGCGGCGTGGTCGTGACCGTCGCATTCGACCACGTTCCAGCCGAAGGCGCGGAACTTGCCGCCCGGATCCTCGATCGGCGCCTCGCGCGTGAAGCCATCGGCGCGCGGCCAGCCAAACTGCGGCAGCCCGTTGTAATCCACAATGGCGGTCAGATTGCCCAGTCGATAGCGAGCGGCGACGAAGGCCGCTTCCCAGATCTGGCCCTCCTGCAACTCGCCGTCGCCGAGGATCACCCAGGTGTGAAACGGCGCGCCGCGCAGCCGCGCCCCAAGCGCCATGCCCACTCCCGGCGACAACCCTTGCCCCAGCGACCCGGTGGACATGTCCAATCCCGGCAGTGCGGTCATATCCGGATGACCTTGCAGGCGCGAATTCGCCGCGTCGAACGTGGCCAGTTCCGCAATGGGCAGGAACCCGCGCAACGCCAGCACGGCGTAGAGCGCGATGGAGGAATGCCCCTTGGACAGAATGAGGCGATCGCGCTCCGGCCAGTCGGGGCGCTCCGGATCGATATCCATACGGTCGAAGTAGAGATTGACCAGCAAATCCGTTACCGACAGCGGGCCGCCGATGTGACCGGCTCCGGCCGTATGAATCGACTGCAATATGAGCCGCCGCACCTCGATGCTGCGGCGGCGCAGATCGGCCAGCGCGGGGCGGCCGGCTACATCGGCGGGGGAGACTCCCGGTTCGGTCATCGTCATCATGCGCCTCCCGGCGGATCGAGCGCGGCGGTCGGCTAGGGAACCGCCGTCAACATGGCTCCGTCCGCTTGGGCGGCCAACCCGCTGACATACGAGGCCGCCGGCGACAGCAAAAAGGCGGCGAAGCGCCCGAATTCGATCGGCTCGCCGTAGCGTCCCAGGGGAATCGCTCGGGAAGCGCGGTCCCGCTGCTCCGCTTCGCTGACGCCGATCGCCTTGGCGCGCTGGGCGTCCAGACCGCGCACCCGGTCGGTGTCGAAGCGACCCGGGGCCAGACTGTTGACACGAGTGCGCGGCGCCAGCTCGTGGGCCAGTGTTTTGGCGAGCGCGGCTACTCCGGGTCGCAGCACGTTGGACGAGTCGAGGTTGGGGATCGACTGCCGCACCGAGGTGGAGGTGATGAACAGAATCGCCGAGCGATCGGTCAGTTTTGGCGTCAGCGCCCGCAGCAGGCGAATCGGGCCGCCCAGCAGCAGCTCGTAGGAATGCTCCC
>JADLCW010000262.1 GCA_020847015.1 Thermomicrobiales bacterium
CAACCCGCCGATCCGCCGCGCGACTTCGCGCGCTGCCGGCGTCAAAGGGAGGTCGTCAGGCGCCCGGTCGTACTCGCCAGCGGCATGTTGAGTGTCGCCATCCTTGCGTCGGCGTTCGAGCCGCGCCATCCTCCGGCGCCCGCATCGCCCGTCGTCGCGCCGGCCGCGCAAAGCTGCGGTCAGCATGTCGGATGCTACAGCCCGGGCATCGACACGTTGAACGTCCATGGCGATGCCTTCGCCGCGTTTCAGGCCGAAGTGATCGGCAGCGAACTCGACCAGGGCTACGGCCTCGCCGCACTCGACTTCGAGTTCGCCGACGGCAAGCCGTACTGGCGCCAGGCGACGACCAACTGCTGAGGCGGCGCGACGCTTCGCGTGCCAGATTGACCGGAATGCGGGAGGGGTCGGATGGACGGAGCGGCGTTCGATCGGTGGGTTGCGAATCTCGGCGGTCGGGTGGGCCGCAGGGCCGTCGTTCTCGGTGCATTTTCGGCGTTCTTGGGCAGGACGGGAACCGTCCGCGGCCAAATCCGACTCGCCGTTCTTGGGGAGCCGTGCACGGCAACCGAGCAATGCCAGCAGAGCGTCTTCGGGTGTGGCAAAGACCCTGCGGTAATCTGCGCCGACAACGGGTACGCCGAGGACGGATCGCTCAATTGCTGCGTCGGCAGCGGACGATCTTGCGGCGCCCACGCACACTGCTGCGGCAGCTTGGTGTGCCTCGGCTCCCACACCATCGATGGGTGCGGCGCAGGACAATGCCTGCCACGCGACACGGTTGGGACGGTCTTCGCCGGCGCCTCATGCACCGAGTCTGCGCAATGCAGCCAGAAAGCCGACTCCGTTGTCTGCTCCGAAGACGGGGTCTGTTGCATGTTTGAGGGCAGCCGCTGCTTCGCGGGCGCGCAGTGCTGCGGAGCGCTCGCCTGCGTCAAGGACGACCCGACCGATCCCCGCTGGTACTCGCCCGGCACGTGCAGCTTCTCTGGTTAACGCCGCGCGCCATTTCAGCTCGCACATTCAACCGAACACGAGGCCGCGCCAAAGTGGTCCACCCCGGAATTTTCGATGCGCTGATCGAAGTCGCCCGCGAGGGGGCGACCATCACCTGCGGAGAGATTGGGTGTCTGGCGAACCGGGGCAGGATCAACCTGCTCCCCTGCGCCGTGCTCGGGCTGATGCTGGACGCCACCGATCGCCACGAGCACGTCGCCGGGCAACCGTTTCTGTCAGCGGTGGTCGTTCTGAAGCAAACCGCGATCTCCAGTCGCGGTTTCTTGGCCTGCACCCGCGCCCGCGGCGTCGAGATCGGCCTCGATGAGCGCGCCTTCTGGGCGGCTGAACTGCACCGGGTGTACGACTATTGGGGGCAACGCTGACAATCGGGCTGGAGACGCCAGAACGGTGTCGGCAGGCGCCCCGGCTCCATACGGTTGCCCGCGGCGCCGCTCCGCGCAACGACTAGTTCGGATGCCACGAGGGTTCCCTGATGACCGACGATGTCCCGTCGTATCCGCGCACGATCGCCCGCAGTGGCCAGCACGAGATCGAAATCAAGAAATCGCGCTTCATCTGCACGCTGGCCCAGGTCGCCGGTGAAGCCGAGGCGCGGTCCGTGCTGGAGCGCGTGCGCAAGGAACATTGGAGCGCCAATCACAACTGCTACGCCTGGAGCATCGGCGAGCGGGGCGCGCTGCAAAAGGCGAGCGACGACGGTGAACCTGGCGGCACGGCCGGCGTCCCCATGCTGGAAGTGCTGAAGCGCCGTCACTTGATCGACACCCTGGCGATTGTCACCCGCTACTTCGGCGGAACCAAGCTGGGCGCCGGCGGCTTGATTCGCGCCTACGGACAAGCCGTCTCGGAAACGATCGATGTTGTCGGCATCGTCGAGCGTCGTCCGCTCGAGCTGCTCGCGGTGCGCGCCCCCTACGATCTCGCTGGGCGCATCGAAAACGCCTTGCGCGCGTCTCCGCATCCACCGGCCGAGATCGACTACGGCGCCGACGCCATTTTCACGGTGCGTCTGGAGCCGGACGAAGTCGTTGCGTTTCGAGCGTGGCTGGCCGAGCTCACTGGCGGTCGGTGCACGGCTGAAGTCACTGGCCGCGTCGCCGTCGAAGTCCCGATTTGATCTCCTCGCGCTGCCCGCACTGGCGACGCGGGCTGCATTGTCGCGCATCCGAGTTGACCGCCTCTGTCCGCTTGTCTATAGTCCCGCCCACCGTGACTCCAGATCGCGCCGTCATGGGAGACGACGTGAGAGCCGCGGAACGACGGTTCGGAGGAAAAGGACCATGCGCAGAAGCTTGGCAACCTCGCAGGGGCTTCGTGGCCCCAATCTCGGTCGCGTGCTGCTGGCCCTCGCCCTGATGGTCGGCGTGCTCGCCCAGTTGCTGCCGGCGGCCATGCAGTCCGTGGCAGCGCAGGATGACGAGATCATCGTCGGATTGATCACCAAAACGGAAACCAATCCCTTCTTCGTCAAGATGAAAGAGGGCGCCCAGCAAGCCGCCGATGCGGCTGGCGTCAAGCTGATGACCGCCGCCGGCCAGTTCGACGCCGACAATGCCAGCCAGGTCACTGCCATCGAGAATATGGTGACTGCCGGCGCCAAGGGGATTCTGATCACCCCTGGCGACACCAAGGCGATCGTGCCGGCGATCGAGAAGGCGCGGGCAGCGGGCGTGCTGGTCATCGCGCTGGACACTCCGACCGAGCCGATGGACGCCACCGACGCCCTGTTCGCCACTGACAACTTCAAGGCTGGTCTGCTGATCGGCGAATACGCCAAGGCGTCAATGGGCGACACCGTGCCCGTGATCGCGACGATCGACGGCTCCACCGGAGTTTCGGTCAGCGTGCTGCGCCATAACGGCTTCCTCGCCGGCTTCGGCCCGGCCGCGGACGCCGCCGCCACCCCGAGCGCCGCTGATTCCGTCTTCGTCGCCGATTCCCGCGTGGTCTGCAGCCAGGACGCCGACGGCGATCAGGCGCTGAGCCAGACGGCGATGGAAAACTGCCTGCAGAAGAGCGGCGACATCAACCTCGTCTACACCATCAACGAGCCAGCGGCACGCGGCGCCTACACCGCGCTCAAGGCGGCCGGCAAGGAAAACGACGTGCTGATCGTCTCCATCGACGGCGGCTGCACCGGCGTCGAGGCGGTCAAGGACGGCCAGATCGCCGCCACCTCGCAGCAGTACCCGCTGAAGATGGCGCAGATGGGTGTCGACGCTGTCGTCAAGTTCGCCAAGACCGGCGAGAAGCCCTCCGGCTACACGGATACCGGGGTCACCCTGATCACCGACAAGCCGATGCCGGGCATCGACTCCAAGGACACCACCTTCGGTCTCGAGAACTGCTGGGGCTAATCGCTCCCGCCCTATGCAGGGCGGACGGTCCGGGTCCGGCCGATGCGCCGGCGCTGGATCGTCCGCCTTGGGGAGCATCGCTTCGATGGGAGACGCATCGATTGTCGCCGAGCGGTCTGCTGGTCCGGCGACGGCGGAAGGTCGGACACCCGTCTCGCTGGCCGCCCTGCTCGCGAATCTCGGTCCACTGTTGGCGCTGCTGCTGGCGATGGCCTTTTTCGCCTCGCGCAGCGACCGTTTTCTGACCGGGGCCAATCTTTCGCTGGTGATCCAGCAATCGATGGTCGTCGGCGTTCTGGCGATCGGCCAAACCCTGATCATTCTGACCGCCGGCATCGATCTCTCCTGCGGCGCCATCATGGCGCTCGGCGGGGTGGTGATGGCCCGGTTAGCGGTCATCAACGGGGTCCATCCGATTCTCGCCATCGCGCTCGGGGTGCTCACCGGCGCCGCGTTCGGCGCGCTGAACGGGGTTCTGGTCACCAACATCCAGCTTCCGCCCTTCATCGTCACCCTGGGCACGCTGAACATCGCCTTCGCCATCACCCATATCTACTCGCAGAATCAGACCATCACTAACGTGCCGGCGGCGCTGACCTTCTTCGGCAACACGTTTCGGGTCGGATCCACCGCCATCACCTACGGCACGGTGCTGATGTTCGTCCTGTTCGGGCTCACCTGGTTCGTGCTGCGCTACACCGCGTTCGGTCGGCACGTCTACGCCGTCGGCAACAACCCCGAAGCGGTGCGACTGGCCGGCATCAACATCAATCTGTTGCTGCTGCTGGTCTACACCGCCGCCGGGCTGCTCTATGGCATCGCCTCCCTGCTGTCCGTGGCCCGCACCGGCGTCGGCGACCCCAACGCCGGGCAAACCGACAATCTGGCCAGCATCACCGCCGTGGTGCTGGGCGGCACCAGTCTGTTCGGCGGCCGCGGCAAGGTGCTCGGCACCCTCGTCGGCGTGCTCATCGTCGGCGTGTTCCGCAACGGTTTGCAATTGATCGGCGTCGAGTCCGTCTACCAGGTGTTGGTGACCGGCATTCTCGTAATCCTCGCCGTCACGGTCGATCAGTTCGCGCGACGAAGGCAGCAATGAGCGACACGACATCCAACCCCACTCCGGTGCTCGAAGCGCGCGGACTCGTCAAGCGCTATGGTCACGTCACCGCGCTCGACGGCGCCGACTTCGCGCTGTACCCAAGCGAAATTCTGGCCATCATCGGCGACAACGGCGCCGGCAAATCCACGCTCATCAAAGCGCTCTCCGGCGCCATCACGCCGGATGAGGGCGAAATTCTGCTGGACGGGCAATCGGTTCGCTTCCGCGGCCCGCTCGACGCCCGCCGCCACGGCATCGAAACGGTCTATCAGGATCTGGCCGTGGCCCCGGCGCTGGACATCGCCGAGAATATTTTTCTGGGGCGCGAAATTCGCTTAGCCGGTCCGCTCGGTTTCGCCTTCCGCATGCTGGACAAGCGCCGCATGCGCCGCGAGGCCAGCGATCACATGCGCGATCTAAATATCGGCATCCGCTCCATGCGGCAGGCTGTGGAGACGCTCTCCGGTGGTCAGCGGCAAGGCGTCGCCGTGGCGCGCGCCGCCGCGTTCGCCCGTCACGTGGTGATCATGGACGAGCCGACCGCGGCGCTTGGAGTGAAAGAGTCTCACATGGTGCTGGGACTCATCCGGCAAGTGCGCGACCGCGGATTGCCGGTCATTCTGATCAGCCACAATATGCCGCAGGTATTCGACGTGGCCGACCGCGTCCACATTCAGCGTCTGGGCAAACGAGTGGCGGTGGTGGAACCGCGCAACTTCAAGATGTCCGATGCGGTCGCGATCATGACCGGAGCCATGGCCGGTGAAGCCATTTCGCGCGGCTAGCCACGGCGGCCGCTTCGCGTCGTCCCGGCACATTCCGCCCGCCTCGTGCACGGGCGGGCGCCGCGTTGTGGTACGTTCCCACCCATTCGGGTCGGCACACAGCGTGAGGGACTACACATGGGTCGACGGTACGACACGCTGGATGAAACACTGGTGCGCTGGATCGAGCGGCAACCGCTCGTTTTCGTCGGCACCGCGCCCCTGGCCGCCGACGGCCACATCAATGTTTCTCCCAAAGGGGCAAGCGGGACGTTCAAAATCCTCGGGCCGATGACGGTCGCCTACCTCGATCTCGTCGGCAGCGGCGCCGAAACACTCGCCCATCTGCACGAGAACGGTCGCATCATTTTCATGTTCTGCGCCTTCAATGGGCCGCCCAAGATCTTGCGACTGCACGGCCGCGGGCGCGTCATCGGTCCGGATCACCCGGAGTTCGCCAAGTTCATCGATCTGTTCGCCCCCGGCGACGAGTTGCTGGGCGTCTCTCGCACCGTGGTGGTCGCCGAGATCGAGCGCATCTCCGACTCGTGCGGCTACGGCGTCCCGCTGATGGAACAGTGCGGCGAGCGCGACCAGATCTTCCGCTGGGCCGAGCAAAAAGCAGCCAAGGGCGGTCCCGGCTGGCGAGCGGACTACATCCGCGGCTACAACTCGACCAGTGTCGACGGGCTGCCGGCGCTGGATGCGGACGTGTTCGAACTGAAGGACCCGGTGCTCGAGTCGTAGCCCAACCGCTGCTCCCAAGCGACACTCTGGCCGCTGGCATGCGGCGTGCCGAGACGTGCCCGAACTAGCTGCGCCACCGCAGGAGAGACGCGTGCAAAATTCCGACGACATTCTTTCGCTCTACGATCGCGCGCTGGATCGGACCCGCCAGCTGGCCGCCAATATCCGGCCCGATCAATACGCCAAGCCAACGCCCTGCAGCGAGTGGGACGTCCGTGCCCTGCTGAATCATCTCGCCGATCTCCAGCGGATGACAGTCGCCGCAGTCGGCGGTGCGGACACACAGCAAACCGAACTCGTTCGCGGCGACGCCGACCCGGTCGCTGCCTTCGAGGCCGCCGCCACGCAGGCGCGCGGAGCGCTCCATGCTCCCGGCTTTCTGGAGCGCGAGTTTCCGGCTCCGTGGGGGTCCGTGCAGGGGTCCCGGTTGGCCGGCATCCTTTTTCTGGATCTGCTGCTGCACGGCTGGGATCTGGCGAAGGCGACCGACCAGCCGACGGAGCTGGACCCGGAGTTATGCTCCATCGCGCTGGCGATGGGCAAGGCGATGATGAAACCGGAGTTCCGCCAGGCCGGCGGCGCCTTTGGACCGGAGGTTCCCATCGCAAACGATGCCCCCGTCTGCGATCGTCTGGCTGCCTTTTACGGTCGCCGCCCCTGAGGCATCAGGGGCTATGACGTCATATCGAGACGCAGGTTTTCCACCGCACGAGCAGGGTCGAGACGGTGCCGCGGTGATCCTGCCTGCGGCGCGGCAAACGGAGGGGATCATGGCAAGCGAGAAAAACGCGCACACCTGCGTCGAGGAGATGCGACAAGTCCGACAGGCGCGCAAATTCCTGGCGCAACCGGTTGCCGACGACCTCCTGCATGAAGTTCTGGAGGTTGCGCGCTGGACCGGCAGTTCTCGCAACACACAGCCGTGGCGGCTGATTGTGGTGACCGACCGCGCGCAGTTGCGCCAGATCGGAGCACTCCGGGCGCCGATCGCATGGGTCGCCGACGCGCCACTGGCGATCGCTATCGTGCTCGACGGCGACAACCCGACCACTGAGTCGTACGACGAGGGGAGACTCAGCGAACGGGTGCTGATCGCCGCGCAGTTGCTTGGGTTGGGCGGCGGCGTGGCCTGGTATGGCGATGCGGGGCAGCAAGCACAGGCGAAACGCGTGCTCGGCATCCCCGAAGAGCGCGCCGCGCACTCGATGATCGTGCTCGGCTACCCGGAAACAACGAAAGACCATCGCCCCAACCCCGCGCAAGGCGGCCGCATGCCGCTAACGGAACTGGTCAGCTACGCCCGCCTGGGCGAGCGGGCCAAGTAGTGGGTTGCGGGCGGCCCGGTTCGTGCGGCGAACATGGCAATTGGCGGCCGCGCCCAGCGGCGCGCCACATCGGAGGCAGCACGTGAGCGACACCCTGAACCCAACTACCGACATCCCGGCCACCGACGCCGAATGGCGCAACCGGCTGACGCCGGAGCAATATCGGGTGCTGCGCCAGGCAGGCACCGAGCGCCCATTCAGCGGCGAGTACGTGAACACCGACGCCGAGGGCCGCTACCACTGCGCCGCCTGCGGCGCACCGCTGTTCGAGAGCGAGAGCAAGTTCGATCACGGCTGCGGCTGGCCCAGTTTCACCGAAAGCGTCGCGCCGGAAGCTGTCGAAGTGCTGGAAGATCGCAGCCACGGCATGGTCCGCACCGAGGTTCGCTGCGCTCGCTGCCATTCGCATCTCGGCCATGTGTTTGACGACGGCCCGCGCGACCGGGGCGGATTGCGGTACTGCATGAACAGCATCGCCATGGACCTGCAAGAGAAGTAAGGTCGGCACAAACACCGGCGCGACGCCCGATTAACCCGGGCG
>JADLCW010000263.1 GCA_020847015.1 Thermomicrobiales bacterium
CCACTCCGGCGATCTGGCAGTAATGCACCCTGACGGCTATATCGAACTGCGCGACCGTCAGAAAGACATCATCATCTCCGGCGGCGAAAACATCTCCACCATCGAGGTGGAGCAAGTCATTTGCGCCCACCCCGACGTGCTGGAAGCGGCGGTGATCGCCATCCCCGATGACTTCTGGGGAGAGGTCCCCAAGGCCTTCGTGGTACTCAAACCGGGCCACGCGCTAACGGCCGACGAATTTATCGCCCACTGCCGGACGCGACTGGCAGGGTTCAAGATCCCCCGGGCAGTAGCGTTCGGAGAACTGCCAAAAAGCAGCACCGGCAAAGTCCAGAAGTTCGCGCTGCGCGAGCGCGAATGGGCCGGGCACGAGAAGCGCATCCACTGAGCGGGGCACGGCCGGGACGAGGCACTCCCGGCGGGACAAGGCGAGGAGACCTGATGAGCGACGATCTCTTCGCGCCGATGCGGCAGGCGCTGGAACGCGCGATGGACGAGAGTGCACCGGACGCGGGGTTGCGCGTTCGCAAGATGTTTGGCGGCGTGGGCGTCTACGCCCACGAGCGCATGTTCGCCTCGCTCTCGAATGTCGGTCTGGCGCTCAAACTCGATGCCGCCGGGCGGGCAGCGCTGCTGCGCGAACCGGGCGCGCGCCCCTTGCAGTACGAACCGGATGGGCCGGTCAGCGCCACCTACGTCGTCGTGCCGGCGCGCATCTGGCGCGATCCGGTCGCGTTCCTCCCATGGGTGAGCGGCAGCGCGGCGCATGTCGCCACGCTGCCGCCGCCCAAGCGGCGGACGCGCAAATCCTGACCCGCCCGGTTCCGGCGGCCGCGCTTGCGCGACCGGACCGGCTCCTCCGCGCTCGCGCTCAGACGGTCGGAGGCGCGGCCCGATTCGGGATCAGATTCAGCGGATAGTCGGAGAGCACTTCGCAGCCGGTTTCGGTGATGAGGAAGGTGTTTTCCAGACGCACCCCCGCCCGCAGTTCCGGCGCGTAGGCTCCCGGTTCCACCGACACCACGTCGCCGGGGCGCAGCACGCCTTCGCGATCGCGGTTCAAATCGGGTTCTTCGTGGGCGCGCACCCCGACCCCGTGTCCGGCGTGATGAATCAGTCCAATGTCGCGCAGCACAGGGTGCTCGCGCAGCCGACCGTCGACCCAGCGCCACAACGCCGTGCCGCGCAGACCGGGGCGCAGCCGCTCCGGCATTTCGTCGAGAATCGAGGCCACCAGATCGTAGACTTCCACTTGCAGCGGGGTCGGTTCGGAAACGGCGTAGGTGCGGCACAGATCGGACCAGTAGCCACGATAGATGGTCCAGGCGTCGATCACATACAACTCGCCGGCCAGCAGCGCCCGGTCGCGCGCGAAACCGCCCTGCTCGCCGGATTGGTAGTCACCGTCATGCATGACGTGTTCGCCAGCGCGACGAATTGCGGCGGCGCTGCCGGCCGCCAACACCGCCACCTCGCTGACCGCCGGCGCGATGGTCGCCTGATCGGCGTCGTAGGCGGCGAGGGTGCAGGAGATCGAATCACGCAACAGCGCGATCTCGTCCTCTTCCTTGCGTCGCTGCAGATCGGCCAGCCCGGCGTCGATGGCGATCCAGTCATCCGGGCGCACCGCGGCGCCGACCAGTTCCCCCACGTAACGCTGCAGCGATTCCGCCTGCCAACCGAGTCGGGGAACTTGCGGCCGCCCAGCCAGCCACTCGGCGGCAGCTCCGGCCATGCGCTGGGTGAGATCGAGATTCCGGGTGGAGAGCAGATGCGGCTCGTAGTCGACCCGTCGATCGACCGTCGCCTCCCCGTCCAGGGTGTGGGCGGCCAGCAGCGTCTGGCCTTCCGTTTCCAGGTAGAGCATCGCCGGCAGCGGCGGCTCCACCGGGGCGAGAAACCCGGACAGGTAATACACGTCGCGTGGGTCGCTCACCACCACCGCGCCGATGCCCTGCTCGGCCAGCAGCGCGCGCAACCGATCCTGCCGGGTCAGGCAGCCTTTGCGGGTCAGCATGCGTTCCATCCTTTATCGGCCGGTGCGCGGCGCCCCGCGCGGAGCCGGTCCAAAACGCTGGCCGCGCGCTCGCACGCCGCCGTCGCCATCGTGCGGCGCGGTGTTCGCCTGAACGCCGCGCCGCGGTCCGCGTCGATTCTCGCCGAGACCGTGCCGCCGCGCCGGCGAGATCGCCCGGCGCTCATCCAGCCGGGGCAATCCGCTTCGCCATGACGATGATTTCCGCCGCAGGCAACCGCGGATGCGGCCGCCGCGCGATCTCCGTATAGCCATGACGATGAAAAAACGCCACATTGCCGGGCAGCGCGGCGCGCACCTCGACGCGCGCCTCCGGGAGACCGAGCGCGCGAGCGCGGTCGTGCGCGAAGGTCAACAACGCAGACCCGACGCCGCGCCCGCGCTGCGCCGGCGGCACGGCAAGCCGCGCGATGGAGAGACGATCGGCGCACGGCAGGAGGCGCGCCGCGCCGACCGCGCGCTCCCCGTCCCAGGCGATCGCGGCGGCTCCGGCCGCGATGGCCGCCGCCACATCCGCAACCGTCTCGAACAGCGTGCCTGGCGGTGGCTCCAGCACTCCGGCATATTCGGCGAAAGCGGCGCGCGTCAGCCGATGCACCAGATCGGCTGCGTCCGGCCCGACCGCCGCCACGCGCACCGGACCGGCCGGGTCGCCCGGTTGCGCGGGCATCGCACCGCTCATCACGCCGCTCCGGTAATCGCCGGTCGGTCAGCCGCCGATATCGCCGCACGCCAGCGTCGTGCTCAAATCCTGGAATCCGGGATGGATCGCCAACGCGAAGCCGCCGCCGCGCACCTCGTCGACCGGCGCTCCGAGCGGCGTCTTGCTGCGCCCGCTCGCATCGGGGTCGTTCAGCAGGAAAGCCGGCGCGCCCAGATCGGCGCACGACCCCTCGTGGATGACCGCCAATTCGCCCGGCGCGCCGCCGCGCACCGCGAGGTTGACGTAGGCCAGCCCCTCCACCTCGGTGATCGTCGCCAGCGCCGCCACTCCGGAGTCGTTCTGCTCCTGCACATTGACCGCGGTCATGCCAGCGGCAGCGGGCGGGGTCGCCGCGGGCGGGGTCGGCGTCGCGGTGGCGACCGGCGTCGCGGTGGCGATCGGCGTCGCGGTCGCCGTCGGGACGCTCGCCGTCGGGATGCCGATCGTCTCCGGGGCGGTGGGCGGCTCCGCGACCGGCGTCGTCGCCACGGGACTCGGCACGACCGGCGTAACGCTTGGCAGACCGGTCACGTCCCAGATCGTGAAATCACGGTAGCGCATTTCGACGCCCGAGGCGGCGTCCGCGGCGCTGAACCCGGCGCCGAACCACACATCGCCCGGCTGCCGCAATGCCGACACATCCAGCGTCGAGACGAACTCGCCATTGACCGAGAACCCGGCGCGGTCGCCCATGACGACCAGCTCGACCGTGTTCACCGCGCCGTCCGCCAGCGCGAGCGGAGCCTGGCCGGCGGCCAGACTCGGCTCGGTCCCGATGCCGAACGTCCAGCCGCCGGAACTGTCGAACATGAGACGGTAATGGCGACCGTCGGGTTGGTCGCGGAATGCGAACCCGGCATCCCACGATGCGTCGCCGTCGGGTACGGCCCAGCGCACGCGAGCGGCGAAATCGGCCAGCGCTGTCCCGGCTCCGGTCAGCGCGGCCTGGTCGCCGACCGGGTCGAGCGTTCCGGCGAGGGGGCCGGCGACTGGGGTCGCCTCGCGGGCGGTCGCGCTCGCGGCGG
>JADLCW010000264.1 GCA_020847015.1 Thermomicrobiales bacterium
ATCGGCTCTGTTTCCGCACTCCACAAGGATATATCACCATATTCGGCGCTGAATATACGTACGAATTTCTTCGATGGAACGCATGAGCAATCGCGATCCTTCGCTGCGTTCCGGGCGACCGGGGAGCGGGGCCGCGGGGCAACGCGGCAGCCGCTCGGCGCCGGAACACGCAGGGTGCAACGGACGCGAGGGGGCGCCAGGCAGAACCTCGCGTCTCCCCGCTCCGAATCAGTCCTCGACGATCGTCCGCTCGCCGCCGCGCTCGATCGAGTCCCGCGCGGCGAGCGCCACCGCCAACGCGGTGCGCGCCTGCGCCGGCGTCCCCTCGGTATTTGGCGTTCCGGTCTGGATAGCGGCGATGAAGGCGGCGCATTCGGCATGGTAGGGGTCGTGCTGGGCAACCTTCAGCCGCTGCGGATCACCCTCGTTGGGAAAGAGGGTCAGATCGTTGACGCCGGAACCCATCTCCACGCTGCGCCCGCCGGCCCGAAACGCGTACTCCAGCGCGCCGCGCTCGCACAGCACCTCCAGTGTGGAGCTGAAAGGGTACGACTCCGGCATCATCATGCCGCCATCGACCAGCGCCGAGGCGCCGCTGGCGTAATCGATCAGCACCTGCACCTGGTCGATGCCGCCAGAGCGCGGGTTGCGCGCGCCGCGCGCCGTCACCGCCACCGGCTGCCCGAATACCCAGTTCAGCGCGTCGTAGTCGTGGATCATCATGTCCACCACGGCGCCGCCAGTCAGATCGGCGCGGCTGAACAGCGCCGACCAGGCCGGGAAGGGCTGGCGGCGGGTGGCGACGCCGGAGCGCGGCGCGCCGAACTCGCCGGAGGCGACGCGATGCGCGAGTTCTACGTACTCCGGCCAGAAGCGCAGCACATGGGCGACGATGAACACCCGGTCGCTGGCCGCGGCCGCCGCCACCAGCGCATCGGCGTCGGCGAGATTCATCGCGATCGGTTTCTCCAGCAGCACATGCTTGCCGGCGGCCAGCGCGGCTTCCGCCGCCGAACGATGCTGCGGAGTCGGCAGACAGATGTCGATGGCGTCGATCTCCGGGTCGGTCAGCACCCCCTCCAGATCGTCGGTCCAGCGACTGCCGACATCGTCGGCCAGAGGTTTTCCCCGGTTCGGCGAGGGCGCGTAGATCGCCGCGATCTCGACCCCGTCCATCGTTTGGTACGCCTTGGCATGGACGCCGCCCATGAACCCGGCGCCCGCCACCGCAACCCGCATCTGTCTGCCCTCCGCCCGACGCACGAGGGCGCCGCGCTTCGGCGGCCGCCCCCGAGCGACCGGATTATTCCGGGATGAACTGCCGCACGTAGCGGTACGACTGCGCCACGGCGTCGTTGACGTCGTTCAGCGGCGGCCACGGTTCGCCCTGGAACTCGACCTCGACCGAGGCCGGGCCGTCGAATCCGGCGGCATCGAGCGCGGCGAACAGCACCGGAAAATCGATCTCGCCGGTTCCGGTGGCGGGGAAATTCCACACCCCCGGGCCGCCGATCTGATCCTTGACGTGCATGTGCTTGATGAGTCCGACCGACTTCGGCAAATCGTCTTCCGGACGGACGCCGCCGTAGAAGATGACATTGCCGGGATCGTAGTTGATGCCGATGTTGGACCGGCCCGTCTCCCGAATCAGATCGGCCGCCATCTGACCGGTGGCCAGCAGACCGCCGTGCGTTTCCAGGCAGATGGTGATGCCGTCGGCGGCGGCTTCATCGGCCAGCACCGGGATGCGCTCCAGAAAGGCCGCGCGCTGCTCCTCCAGGCTGCCGGCGGAGGAGGCGTCGTGGCCGCCGGTGCTGGTGGTGATCATGGAGATGCCGAGTTGGCGGCACAACCCGAGCGCCTTGCGGAACTCGTCCATTCCCGCGTCGGTGACGAGGTCGGAGTGCCCGCTGAGGCTAACGGCGGTGAGTCCGTTTTCGGCCAGCAACCGCTTGACCTCGGCGATCTCGGCCGCGTCGGCATCGCGGCGGATGTGCTCGGTCCAGCCGGGCACGCTGGTGATTTCCACACTGCGGAAGCCGGCGGCGGCGATGCCGGCGAGCGCTTCGGCAAGCGTCGAACCGTGGTGCGAGTTGGTGGAAGCGGCGAGTCGGTCGGCCATCCCTGCTCCTTGCGGCCGGGATTGCCGGCCGCTGTTCCGGGGGCGCATCAGCGCCGCATCGAGGGCGCGATCCCCGCGCGAGCGACGCGCCCTCCGGTTCTGGCGCCACGCGCGGCGAACGTGCTACTCGTTGAACCAGCGGCGCCCCGGCACGAACTGCATGTACTCGACAAACAACCCATCCTCACGGGTGAACGCGACCCGAGCGAAGGGCGGCTCGCCCACCTCGAAGGGTTGAAGATAGACATCCCGACCCGCCAGTTGCGGTTCCAGCTCGTCCACCTCATAGGCGATATGGGGCGCGTCCATGAATTCGGGGTCGATCGGGCTGTCCGCCTCGTAGCGGAGAAACTCGATCCGGTTCGGGTGGGTGAGCGGGCTGGTCACCCAGCACTTGCTGGCGGTCACCTCGTTCTCGTCCGGTTGCGGCTCCAGGGCGCGCAACCCGACGTGGTGGAACCGCCGCGGCGGGCGCACGGGTTCAGACATCGAATCCTCCGGGTGGATCGGTCGGGCGCGGCCGGACATGCTCCCGGCCGCGCCGCGATCGTTAGGCGGACGGGGCAAGTTACTCCGCGCCGGCCCCCTCGGGCTGGGTCAGCGATGCGAAGTCGGCGCTCAACGCGAAACCGTCCGCATCGGCCACGACCTTGGCGTGGTCGAAGTCGTTGGCTCCGGCGATGTACTGGTTGGAGACGATATCGGCCGCCTTGAGCTCCTTGCTCAACTGGCCAATTCCGTGGGCGGTCGAGAGGAAGGTGTCCCACGATGCTTCGTCGTGCCAGCCCCAGCCCTGGCGAGTCGCCCAGTCGCCGCGGAACACCTGCGCCAGTTCCCACATCGACTGGACCGCGATCTGCTTGTCCTCGAAAACTTCTTTCAGGGTCGGCAGCGCTTCCATGGTGATCTGGGTGGTGGCCACCGGGTTGTGGTAGCCGAACTCCAGCCCCATCGCCCACGCCCGGAAGTAGCGGGTGTAGATGTCAGCGAGACTCCCCTCCTCCAGATCGGAGCGGCGGATGACGAAGGAGTTGGCGGGGAACTTCGACCAGTCCTTGCCCAGGATGTAGTCGAA
Source organism: Thermomicrobiales bacterium (assembly GCA_020847015.1). GTDB lineage: Bacteria > Chloroflexota > Chloroflexia > Thermomicrobiales > UBA6265 > CADCWF01. Next base: position 3,198 of record JADLCW010000264.1, read on the forward strand.
GTCGAGACCGGTGGCGGCCCACTGGGCGCGCAGCCCCTCCCAGGACAAAGCGGCGTCGGCTTGGCCCTGCGCCAGCGCCTGCGCCCAGGTCTGGCCGGCATCGACATAGTTGACCTTGCTGGGATCGCCGCCGGCCTGGGCGATCTCGGGGTTGGTGATGCCTTGCCAGCCGGCCGAACCGAGCACCACCGTCATGCCTTCGAGATCCTTGACGCTGGCCGGAGCCTTGCCCTTGGGGAACGCGAAGTCGAACACGTCGTAGGCGCCCATTTGGAAGGCGGAAACGAGTGGGCTGCCCTGCTCGATCATCAGCGAGAACACGCCCGGCGACGGATAGGCGACATCGGCCTGGCCGGTGTCGACGGCCTTGGTGCCGGCCGTGGCTTCGATCGGCCCCGGCTCCAACGTGGTCTGGATGTCGCCGAAGTAGCCGAACTTCATGGCCACGTGGTAGGGGTAGTCGTCGAGCACGTCGATGGTGCCGCGCGGCGAAACCCAGCGGATGGAGTTGTCCGCTGGTTGTGCGGCGAGCACGTGGGCGCGCTCCAGCGTCGCCAGCGCGGCCCCGCTCAGCCCCAGCGCGGCGGCGCCGCGAACCAGTCCGCGGCGGGAGATCCGGCCGGCAACAAAACTGTCGATCAGCGCGTCGAAGCGATTCATCCTCATCACTCCCTCGTGGTGTGGCACGCCCTTCCCGGGTTTTGGCCAGCGCCTGCTAGCCATTCGATCGGGGTCGGCTCGCGTTGGCGACCCCGTGAGCGCGGCGCGACGCCTCCTCTCACGCGTGCCCGGCGGCAGCCTCGCTCAGGCCTGCCAGCTCGTCCACTTCTTGCCCACCCAGTAGAAAAAGGCGTAGATGGAGACGCCCATGAGCGCCAGCAGCAGAATGATGGCGTAGAAGTTTTGCATCTTCACCATTGACGACCAGAACATCAACTGGTTGCCCAGCCCGTTCTTGCCGCCGACCATCTCCGCGCCGACCGCCGTCAGCAATCCGAAGATCGCTCCCACCATCAGGCCGACGATGATCATCGGCAGCGCCAGCGGGAAACGAATTTTGGTGAAGATCTGGAATGTCGAGGCGCCATAGGAGCGCGCCAGAGCGATTTTCGCCAGGTCGGTGCGGCGGAACCCGGTGGCCGCGTTGATCATCACCATCGGTCCGGACGCCAGCGCCACGGCGATGATGCGCGGGGTCAGCGTGAAGCCGAACTGCAAAATCAGCAGCGGCACCAGCGCGATCATCGGGGTCGTGACCAGCAGGAGGATATAGGGGGTGATGATTTTCTCCACGAAGGGGAACTGGGTGATCACCGCCGCCAGCACGATGCCGATCGTGGCTCCGATGAGATAGCCGCCGAACAACTCGATCAGCGTCACTTGCAAGTGCGGCCAGAACAAATCGGGGAAGCGGGTGAACAGCGCCGTGAACACCTCGCTGGGCAGCGGAAAGATGTAGCTCTTGACCTGCGAGACGCGCAGGAAGATCTCCGCCGCCCCCAGCAGCAGCACCGCCAATCCGACGATCAACGCCGCCTCGCCCCAGCTCTTGGCGAAGCCGGTGCTGGTGACCGCCGACCAGTTGGTCAGATCGACATCGCCGCCCTCGCGCTCGGCGCCGCCGAAGGTGGGAATGGTTTCCCGAAGTTCGCTCGCCATCGATTTCGCCTCTCTCGCGTCAGACCGGGGTGTCGGCAGGGACGTAGACGCCGGTTTCGATCGTGCGCTTGATCTCCATCGTCAGTTGGACGAAACCAGGTTCGTAGGTCATGTCGATCGTGCGCGGGCGCGGCAAATCGATCGGGAAGATGTGGGCCATCCGACCCGGGCGCGGGGTGAGCACCACGACCCGATCGGCCAGGAAAATCGCCTCGGACACGTTGTGGGTGACGAAGATGATGGTTTTGCCGGTTTCCATCCAGAGTCGCTGGATGAGCAGATTCATCTCGTCGCGGGTGAAGGCGTCGAGCGCCCCGAACGGCTCGTCCATCAGGATGACGTCGGGGTCGTAGGAGAGGCAGCGGACGATGCTGGCGCGCTGCTGCATGCCGCCGGAGAGTTCGCGCGGCATCTTCTTTTCGAATCCAGCCAGCCCGACCTGACGCAGCAGATCCTGGATGCGCGGCTCGAACGGAGCCGGGTTGATCTTCTTGATTTCGAACGGGAACAGAATGTTCTGGCGCAGATTGCGCCACGGCAGCAGATTCGCGTCCTGGAAGATCATGCCGATCTCCGAACGCGGTTCGGTCACCGGCGTGCCGTTCAACATGACCCGACCGCTGGTCAGATCGTGCAGCCCGGACATGGCCCACAGCAGCGTGCTCTTGCCGCACCCCGAGGGGCCGACGATCGCGATGAATTCGCCCTTGGCGACCGACAGACTCAGGTCGTCAAGCGCGTGAACCGATCCGGTTTCCGTCTTGTACAGTTTGGTCGCATGCTCGACCGTCATCAGCGCCGGTGCGCTGCCGGTCATTCCCGCCGACGTTCGGGTTGCCGCCGACGCGCGGTGGGCTGTCGCCATGTTCGCTCCTTGTGACGGTCCGGCTCCGGCGCCGGGGATGCACGAATTGGGTTCGCTGCACCGGACGCGCCGACAAACGACCGCTGTCGGGGTCGCGCGAAACCGTTCGGATGCCGGAGCCGACGTCGCTCCTGTGCGTGCACTCCAAGGACTGCGCGGGATTCTACGTATCTCTCGCCTGGAGTGTCAACGGTTTCCGCGGCGAAACCCGGGATTCGCTGCTGCACCACGATCCAGGCGCCGCCGCCCAGGCGTTGGCGCCGTGCTTGCGCTCCAGTCGCCGCGTCCCGGGGCAGCCGCGTCGGCTCTGTCGTGTCCCGGGCCGGAGGGCTGTCGTGCGCAATTCCCCGCTGCTGCCGCTCGTCGCGCTGGTGCTCGCGGTCGTGCTCGCGGGCATCGCCGCGGCGGCGGTCGCCTCGGCCGGGGAGCGCGGCGGCGCCTTGAACGAACTCGAGCTGGGAGCCGTGGCCGGCGCGCTCGCCTTCGGTGTATTTGGCGTGCAAGGTCTCCTCTCGGTCGGTCTGGAGGGGGTGGAATTGCGCCCGGGGCGGACGCCCGCGCATCTCACCCGGTCGCTCACCGCCGTCAGCGTCATCGCCGCGGTCGCCCTCTTCGCCGTTTCCCTGCTGCTCGGCTATGGCATCGTCACCGGATGGGACACTGCCCGCATCGGCGTGGCCGCCGGCATCGGATGCGCGCTGCTGGCGCTGCTCCTCATCTTCTATAAGGAAGCGTTCCTGGGTGATGAGACGGTGCTCGAAACCCGCGATGACGGCATCCCATGGTGAATCCGCCGGCGGATGATGGCCGCGCCCCGGGCTCTCCGCAGACCGCGCCGACTCCCGCCTCCGACGCGGACGACGCCGCCCAGCGCAGCTCGGCGCTCTACCATGCCCACTGGGCGGCCCACCGCGACCAGCAGATGGCGACCCGGCGGCGCGTGCTGCGCTGGGTGATCCGGATCGGCGCCGCGGCCTTCAGCGCCGCGCTGCTGCTGCCCGCGCTCGCCATCCGGGTGCTCACCCGCGGCGTGCACACGGTCGCCGCCGGCGACACGCTGGTCTACGCCAGCGGCTCCCGCGCCGGCTCGGTCATCGCGGCCGACGCTCTCGCCGTCGGCGCGGCGACGCAGGCCTTTCCGCAGGGCAAGTCCGCCGACGAGCGCAACATCATCGAACTGGTCCGCATCGGACCGGGAGCCGAAGGGCTGGTCGCCTACAGCGCCATTTGCACGCACCTCGGCTGCACGGTGGCGGCCGCGCTGAATGACCAGGGCGACATTCACTGTCCGTGCCACGGCAGCATCTTCGACCCGGCTCATGACGCCCGCGTCGTGCGCGGGCCGGCGGGGCGGCCGTTGCCATCGTTGCCGGTGCAGGTCTCGGCCGACGGACAGATCGTCGCGACTGGCGGTTTCTCCGGGCCGATCGGTCCCACCTGAAGCGCGAGGGAGTTGTCTCCATGGATCGCCTTGTCCGCGAAGACCCTGCCCCCGCGCCCCAGACCGCCCCTCCGCCGGAACCGCAATGGCGCGCCTGGTTCGATGCGCGATTGAATCTCAGGGCGCTCTATCGCAAGTACGGGCGCAAGGCGTTCCCGGTGCACTCGTCGTTTTTCCTGGGGGAGATGGCCGGATTCGCCTTCCTGATCCTGGTGCTGACCGGCATCTACCTGGGGCTTATCTATGTCCCCTCCACCGCCGAATTGGCCGTCGGCGGTCAGACCTACCCGGAAGCCTACGCCAGCGTTCGCCTCATCGAGTCGATTCCGGTCGCCAATTTGTTCCGCAACACGCACCACTGGGCCGCCCATCTGATGGTGGCCAGCGTGGTGCTGCATCTGCTGCGGGTGTTCTTCACCGGCGCCTATCGGTTCCCGCGCGAGATCAACTGGGTCGTCGGGGTCGGTCTGCTCGGGTTGACGCTGATGGCCGGGTTCGTCGGGTACGCGCTCCCGTTCGACGCCTTTGCGGTGACCGCCACCGGCATCGGCTACGGCATCGCCCGCTCCATCCCCTGGGTCGGCGGCATCGCCGCGGAGTTGTTTTTTGGCGGGGCCTACCCCACGTTGGGCAGCCTGGCGCGGCTCTACACCATCCACGTATTCATCGTGCCGACACTGCTGGCGTTGCTCATCGCCATCCACCTGACGATTATCCTCAAGCAGAAGCACACCCAGCCCGGGTATGCGCGGGCGATTGCCGAACCGGGCAAAATCCTGGGAGTGCCGCTGTGGCCCTATCAGGCGCTGCTGGCGGGCGAACTCTTCCTGCTGATGTTCGCCGTGCTCTTCGTGCTCTCGGCGTTCGTATCGCCCCATCCGCTGGCGGCCTACGGTCCGCCCGGCCCGACCACCCCGGAGGTGAAACCGGACTGGTATCTGCTCTGGATCTACGGGTTTCTCAAGATCGTGCCGTCGCAGGCGACGGTCACGCTGTTCGGGGCGACGATCGGGCCGAATTTTCTGGGCGGTCTGCTTTTCCCGGCGCTGCTGTTCGGGGTGCTGACATTGACGCCGTGGCTGGATCGGACGAACCGGCGGGCCGTGCGCATGGTGGAGTACCTGGAGCCGGTGCGGCAAAGTCCGGTGCGCCTGGCGAGCGGGCTGGCCGTGCTGACCTTCATCGGGATGCTGTTCGTCGCCGCCTACTACGACGTGTTGGGGCTCAGTCTCGCGCAGATCTGGGCGATCGTGATCGGCGTGCCGGTCGTCGTCGGCGTTGTGGTCTGGTTGGCGACGCGCGCCACGGAGCCGTCGGTCCGCTTCGACCCGCACGCCATGTTCGCTCCCGCCCATCCCGGAGCGAAGATGAGCGTGCTGCCCCAGATTCCGCAGACCCCAGCGCCCACGCCGCCCGCGCTGTCCGTTCCACCGCCGCTCCCGATCCCGGCCGAGCCGCCGATCGAGGCGGTCGCGCCGCGCCGCGCCGTCGCGCCGACGACGCCGGCCGCGCGCGGCGAGCGGGCGCGCGACAACCTGGTCGCCGCGCTGCATGAAGCCGGGGAGCTGGCGCCGCTGGTGCGCCAACTGGAAGACGGACCGGAGCTGATGGAGGTGCTCGACTACATCGACAGCCTGCGGCTGACGCTGGGCGACTCCAACCGCATTCTGCAGGGGGTCGTGCGCGGGGAGGAGGCGATCGAGCCGGCGCCGCGACCGGGCGGCGATGGGCCAGCTCCAATCTGAGTGCGCCGAGCGCGAAAAAAGACCTCGCCAGGTCATGAATCCGATTCCAACCGGCCGGCGTAGATAGAGATAGAAGGCGCCGGCCCCCTAACCGACGCCCTCCCGAATTCCCTTCCCCTCCCCAACCCCGAACGGCCCCCGGATTGACCCCCCGGGGGCCGCTTCATGTCCGGAGCGCGCCGACCTACGCCAGTTCGCGCATCGCCTCGTCGACGGTGGCGTTGCCGTGGATGATGGCTCCCATCGCCGCGATCACCTTGCCGGGCTGCGGATCGGCCCAGATGTTGCGTCCGATGGCGATCCCCACCGCGCCGGCCTGCATCGCCCCGTGCACGTCCTCCAGCACGCCCCGAATGTTGCCGCGCGACGGGCCGCCCAGCACGATGGTCGGCCGGAACAGCGGAGCCAGCACCTGCCGGAAACTCGCTTCGTCGCCGGTGTACTGGATTTTCAGCAGATCCGCTCCGATCTCCGCCGCCTGGCGAGCCGCCAGTCCGATCTTCTCCGCCGTGTGCTCTTCGATCCGCTCGAAACCGCCGGGAATCGGTTCGATCATCAGCGGGAAGTTCCGAGCGCGGCAGATGGCGCTGAGGCGAGCCGCGCGAGCGACGCTCTCCGGATCGGTCACCGACCCCGGGAAGGCGATGACCTTGCCCATGTCGGCTCCGAGCGCGAGCGCCTGATCGACCGCGTAGGCGGGGTCGCCGATCAAATCGTCGAGATTGATCGCCAACCCGATGGTGCGAATGATCTGGCCGAAGCGCAGCGCCTGCCCGACCGTGGTCAACACGGCGTCGGCTCCGGCGGCGACGGCGTCGGTCAGGGTGCGCGCCGGATCGGCCATGCCGGCGTGGTTGGCTCCCTGCGCCCCATGATCGAAGGCCAGCACCAGACTGCGTCCATCGCCGGCGAACAATCGCGCCATGCGCCGATCGATGCCCGTATACGAAACGTTCAACGCCTTCTCCTTCGTGAAGTCATGCCTGCTGCCGCGCATCGCCACTTCGTCAACCCGGCGCCGGGCGCGCCGCGCCGCCGCTGGTCGCCGCCCCCTCGGTTCTCACCCCTCGCGCGACAGGCCGGAAGCGCCGGCATGCTATGCGACAATCGCGCGACCGGGCGGGAGGGGGAGCGGTGCTGGCCAAAGTCTACAGTTGCGCCACGATCGGGTTGGACGGCGTGCTGGTCGAGGTCGAGGTGGATGTCGGGCAGGGCAGTCAACCGGGGATGATCCTGGTCGGGTTGCCGGACGCCGCCGTGCGCGAAAGCCAGGAGCGGGTGCGCGCCGCCATCCGCAACAGCGGCGGCAAGTTCCCCCACGGTCGGGTGACGGTCAATCTCGCGCCGGCCGACCTGAAAAAGGCCGGCCCCATCTACGATCTGCCCATCGCGCTCGGCATTTTGATCGCCGGCAAGCAATTGGCCCCGCCGCCGCTGGACGACGCGCTGGTGGTCGGCGAGTTGTCGCTGGACGGCGTCGTGCGGCACGCGCCGGGCATCATCGCCATGATCGCGCTCGCCGCCCAGAAGGGGATGCGCCGCGCCTTCGTGCCGACCGCCGACGCCGCCGAGGCGGCGCTGGTGGGCGGGGTGGAAATCTACCCTCTGCAAACGCTGGCCGATCTGGTGAATCATCTGACCGGCGAGATTCCCATCCCGCCCTTCGTTGCCGGCGACGCGCCGGAGCGGGCGCCGTGGGTCGGGGTGGATTTTTCCGACGTGCGTGGGCAGGAGCACGTCAAGCGGGGGTTGGAAGTCGCCGCCGCGGCTGGACACAACGTGCTCATGAGCGGACCGCCCGGTTCCGGCAAAACGATGATGGCGCGCGCGTTGCCGTCGATTTTGCCGCCGATGACCGCGGAGGAGGCGTTGGAGGTCACCCGCATCTACTCCATTCGCGGGTTGCTGCCGCCGGAAACACCGCTGCTGCGTGAGCGCCCCTTCCGCGCTCCGCACCACACCACCAGCTATGTGGGGTTGGTGGGGGGCGGGTCTTGGCCGCGCCCGGGCGAGATCAGCCTGGCGCACCGCGGGGTGCTGTTTCTGGACGAGCTGCCGGAGTTCGGCGCGACCAAACTGGAAGGGCTGCGGCAACCGCTGGAAGATCGGCTGGTGACACTGGCGCGGGCCGCCGGCACGTTGACATTTCCGGCCAATTTCACCCTTGTTGGAGCGATGAATCCGTGCCCGTGCGGGTTTTTCGGCGACCCGGCGCGGTCCTGTCGCTGCGCTCCGTCGGCGGTGGCCCGCTACCAGAAGCGCATCAGCGGCCCGCTGCTGGATCGCATCGACATTCACCTGGAGGTTCCGCGGATCGATCCCGAGGCGCTGGCCGACCGCCGCCCCGGTGAACCCTCCCATGCGGTGCGACAGCGCGTGATCGCCGCGCGCGAGCGCCAGGCGACCCGCTTCGCCGGCTCCGGTCTGCTGACCAACGCCGATATGGGCGCGCGCGAAGTGCAGCGCTACGCCGCGCCAGATGCCGCCGGCGAGGCGCTGCTGAAAACCGCCGCCCAGCGGTTGCATCTGTCGGCGCGCGGCTACCATCGGGTGCTGAAACTGGCGCGCACCATCGCCGATCTGGCCGAATCCGACGCCGTCGCCGTCGCGCATATCGCCGAGGCGCTGCAGTACCGGCCGCGGCTGGCGGGCGAGTAGGTCGTGGATTTATCACTGGGGTTTACAGATCCCGGATTGATCGAGCGAGAGCGGCGATGGCCTCGGCGCCTGCGGGCGGCAGGCGCAGTCGTTCAAACCTAATGAGGCGGTAACGCCGCAGACCAATGCCGACGGCGTCTCGCATTGACCTTGGCGCTCGGCGCACGCGAGTACTGCTAGGCCAGCGCCCGGAGACGGGGCAGCACCTCCTTGGCATAAAGGCGCAAGAACCGCTCCTGATCGGGACCTGGCGCGTGGAAAACGAGGTGGGTGAATCCGAGGGCGAGATAGGACTTGATCCGCTCCACCTGCTCGTCGGGATCGTCGGAGACGATCCAGCGGGTTGCGGCTCGCTCTACCGGCAGCTCGTCGGCCAGCCGCTCCATCTCCAGCGGGTCTTCCACCCCCGTCTTTTCCTCGGGGGAGAGCGCCAGCGCTGCCCAGTGCTTCGTGTCCGCCTGCGCTCGATCACGGTCAGAATCGAACGAGACCTTCATCTCGATCATCAACTCGACTTCGTTCGGGTCGCGCTCGGCCTTCCCGATCCCGCCCATCACTGCCGGGAGCAGCGTCTCAGAGTACAGGTTTGGAGCTTTACCGCTGGTGCAGATGAAGCCGTCAGCCACTCGGCCGGCTAGCCGTGCCGCTGCCGGGCCGGAGCCGGCCACGTAGAGCGGGACTGGCTGCTCCGGCTTGTCGTAGACCGTCGCGTTACGAGTCTGGTAGTACTGGCCGTCGAAGGTCACGCGGTCTTCGGCCCACAGACGGCCCACTAGTTCGATCGCC
>JADLCW010000265.1 GCA_020847015.1 Thermomicrobiales bacterium
CCGATGATGCCGCCGACATTGATGAGCGGCAGCGCCGGCAGATCAGCGGATGTGTTCGGGCGAAAGCGCGTCGCCTGGATGGCCGGGATGGCCTTCATCATCTTCTCGATGGCGTCCACCGCTCCAGTGCGATCGGTGATGTGGCGGGAGTAGCCGAGGGTGGAGATGGCCAGCTCGGTCACCCCGGCATGCGTGGTGACTACGGCGTCGATGCCGAACGGCTCCGGCACGATGGCGGCGTCGGTGCGCAGCCCCTGCTCCATGAGATGAACCGTGCCGACACCGCCCTGCAGTTCACCGACGACCAGCGCGACCACGATGTCGCCGGCCAGCTCCACGCCGGATGTGCGCACGGCTTCGGCGGCGGAGATCATGGCGGTGTCGCCGCCCTTCATATTGAAGATTCCGGCCCCGTACAGTCGGTCGCCCTCCACGGTGGGCGTCCACGGATCGTGTTTCCATCCCAGCGACAGCGGGTCGATATCGAGATGCCCGTTGAACATGATCGACTTGCCGCCACCGGTTCCCTTCAGCCGGGCGATCGTCTGAAACCGACCCGGGCTCACCTCCTGGAGTTCGACTTCGTAGCCGCGCGCCGTGAAGTATTGGGCGATCCAGTTGGCGAGCTCCGTTTCCTCACCCTTGAAGCTCGGAATGCGAATCAGATCCGACGCCAAATCGACCATACGATCCCGATCGATCGCATCCAGCACGCGCTGACGCCGCGAATCCATACACCCCTCCCCATCGTTGGTCCGAATCTCGGTCATTGCACTGCCGCCGCGGTCGCGCGCCGCCGGTCGTGGGCCACGGTTCCATTCACCATCACGAACGCCGGCCGCTGCAGCGCGGTGATGTCGCGCAGTGGGTCATCATCCACGGCGATGAGATCGGCGGCCTTGCCGAGCTCGATCGTGCCGACCTCCGATGCGATCCCCAACAGGCGCGCGGCGTCCGCGGTCGCCGCCGCGATCGCCTGCGACGGCGTCATCCCCGATTGCACCAACAGTTCCGCCTCCCGGGCATTGCGGCCGTGCGGCAGCAAATCCTGCCCGCCGCAGTCCGTCCCCATGGCGATAGGCACACCGTGCCGCAGCGCTCGCTCGAACGACGCCTGCCGCACCCCGGCGATCTGGCGTGCTTTGGCGACCGCCCACGGCGGGACGCCGAATGCGACTCCCTGATTGAGGAGTCGGTCGAGCGTGAACAATGTCGGCACGAGAAAGACGCCGCGCGCGGCCATCTCCCGGGCGGCCTCGTCGTCCAGCAGGGTTCCGTGTTCGATCGAATCGGCTCCGCACCGCAGCGCCTGATGGATGCCGGCCGCCGCGTGGGCGTGAACCGCGACGGGGGCGTCGAGCCGGTGCGCTTCGTCCACGATCGCGGCCAGCTCCTCATCGGTCCATTCCAGCCGATCCGGTCGGCTTGCGGCCTGGGTCGTCACCGCTCCGGTGGTGCAGGTTTTGATCCAGGTCGCGCCGGCGCGAATCTGCTCGCGCACCGCCTTGCGCACCTCAATCGGCCCATCGGCGAGGCGCGGCTCCCAGGGACCGCGCTCGGCCATCCAGGCGACTGGCAATTGGGAGAAATCGTCCGCGCCGCCGGTGCGCTCGATAAACCGCCCGCAGGCGACGATGTGCGGACCGGGCACGCTTCCCTCGATGACTGCCTGCTTCAATGCGAGCGCCGTCGCGCTGCCGCAATCGCGCACCGTGGTGATGCCGGCCGCCAACAAGCGCCCCAGATCGGCGGTGGCGCGGACGGCGCGGAGCGCCGGATCCACAAACGCCATGTCGCGGGCGTCCATGGTGCGATGCCCGATCAGATGGACGTGCGCATCGATCAGCCCCGGCAGCACGGTCATTCCGCCGAGATCGAGCACGACGGCGTCATCCGGCAACCGCCCGGACGCGTGCGGCAGATCGTGAATTCGGCCGTCGCGAATCAGCACCGTGCGGTTGGTCAGCGGCGGAGCGCCCGTTCCGTCGAGGATCGCGGCGTTGGTCAGCGCCGTCCAGGTCACGCCCAGCTCCGGTTCGCGACCGAAATCCGTGAGATATCCGCAGCCGACATGACGCCCCCTCCCGCATCTCCGCGTGTTGCGATCGACGCGCCGCGCCGGCACGACCATCCCTTGCGATGTTCCGTCACCGATTGTAGCGGACTCGGCAGCCTACCTTAAACGTTTTCAACGCTCGTGCGGGCCAGACTGTTCGCGGTAGACTGCGGCGCCGCGCATCTGCCGTCGGTTGTGGATATTCACCGCAGAGGGAGCTTCGACGTGAAACCCGGCATCGGTTTCTACCGCCACATGCTCACCCCGGATAATTTCCGGTTTGCCCGCCAGGCCGGAGCGACCCACGTCGTCGCCCACCTGGTCGATTACTTCGCCACCGGTCCGCGCATCCCCCAATCCGAAAGCCACGGCGACGGCTGGGGCATCGTGCAAAACCAGGATCACCTCTGGACCGTCGAGGAGCTGACCGATCTGCGCCGGGCGGTCGAAGCCGAGGGACTCACGCTCCACGCGCTCGAAAACCTCGACCCCTCTCACTGGCACGACGTGCTGCTCGACGGCCCCCGGCGCGACGAGCAGATCGAAAATGTCAAGACGATCGTTCGCGCCATCGGCGCCGCCGGCATTCCGGTGCTCGGCTACAACTTCAGCATCGCCGGCGTGTGGGGTCACGTCGTCGGTCCCTGGGCGCGCGGCGGGGCCGAATCGGTGGGTTTCTCCGCCGCCACCGGACCGGAAGAGACGCCGATCCCCCGCGGTCAGGTCTGGAACATGACCTACGATCCAGATGCTCCCGCCGGCGACATCCCGGCCGTCACCGCCGAGCAGATGTGGGATCGTCTGGCCCGCTTTCTGGATGAGGTCGTGCCGGTCGCCGAGGCCGCCGGAGTGCGCCTGGCCGCCCACCCCGACGATCCGCCATTGCCGGCGTTGCGCGGCTACGCCCGTCTGGTCAACAAGCCGGAGTTGTACCAGCGTCTGCTGGATTTGAAACCCAGTCGCAGCAACGCGCTGGAGTTTTGCCAGGGTACGCTGGCCGAGATGGTCGGCGAGATGGATGTCTACCGGGCGATCGAAACCTATGCTCGGCAGGACGCCATCGCCTACGTCCATTTCCGCAACGTGCAGGGCAAGGTTCCCGAGTACCACGAGGTGTTTGTGGACGAGGGCGATGTCGATATGCTGCGGGCGCTGCGTCTCTATGCCGCCAACGGCTACGACGGCGTGATCATTCCCGATCACACGCCGCAGATGACCTGCGACGCGCCGTGGCATGCCGGCATGGCCTACGCGCTCGGCTGGATTCGCGCCGGGCTGCGCTCGCTGGATGCGCTCGACTGATCGCGCGACCAACCGCGCCCCGGTCGGCGCTCACTCCTTGCCGGCCGGGGCGCTGGCGCGATAGAGGTCATCCAGCCGCTCCAGCAGCGCGTCGGCATCGCCGCCGTCGCACAGCCAGCGGTGAATCTCCTCTCCCGCGCGCTCCTGCGCCGCCATGAATCCGAGATAGCGCGGCCGCACGTAGGCGCGGTCCAGCGCGCCGAGGGTATCGGCGAAGAAATTGGACGACGCGGCATTGACCACCGGGTCGGTCCAGGCCGCGCGATGCCCTGGCTGCCCGCCGGAGGTGAAATAGACCGTCCGCTGGGTTGCCGGATCGGCGACGAATCGCGCGTAGGCCGCCGCCGCCGCGGGATGGCGGCAAGCGTGCGAGATGGCCAATCCAGCCCCGCCCAAAATGCCGCCGCCCGACTCCTCCCCCACCCCAATCGGAGGGCCGGTGAACGCGATGAGATTCGCGCGGAATCCCGGTCGCGCGTAGTTGGCGTACCCGAACAGCAACGGCGCATAGGCCAGCTCGTCGGTTTCGCCCATCAGATCCAGCATCCGCGGCGGGGTGCGCCGTGGCGACTCCGGGTGCGCCCGCTCGAACAGCGCACGCAGCAGTCCCAGCGCCTGTCGCCCCATCGCCCGACTCACGACCCGCTCCGGGGTGGCGAATGGTGGTTCGCCGAACCCGGCGCAGATCGAGCAGAAGCTCATCAGTGAATCGACCGGGATCAGCGGGATGCCGACTCGTGCTCGCGCGGACCCGGCGCGCCGTTCGGCTGCCCGCAGCACATCGTCCCAGGTGCGCGGCAGACCACCCAATTCTTCCAGCAAATCCGGACGATAGGCGGCGACGTGACCGGCGGCGTCGGTGGCCAGCGCCCACTGATGCCCGCCGTAATGGTAGCTGCGGTGGCTGAAGCCGACGCTGTTGGCGGCCTGATCGGCCAGAAACCCGGCATCCAGCAGGTCATCCAGCGGCAGCAGGCAACCACTCGTGGCGGCGAACCCGACGAAGGGATGATCGACGATCACCAGATCGTATGTCTCGGCCAGCTTCTCGATCGGGAAATCGGCAAAATCCTGCAGGCTGCGCGTCTCCCAGGTCACCCGCACTGCCGGCGCGATCGCGGCGTAGGCGGCCGCGGTCGCCACCATGCAGTCGTGACCGCGTGGGTGATCCCAACTCATCCCGTGCAGTTCGATCTCAGCCATGCTCCCCGCCCCCGCTTCCCGCCGCACCGATGAGATCTCCGATCGCCGCGTTTTCGCTTTCGATGAGCGCCGTCAGCAACGGTCCCCGTTCCTTGCCGGCGACGAACTCCAGCCGCCGGATGCCCAGCGGGTCGATCTCCTCCCGGATCAGCCGCAGCGTTTCCGCCGACGGCGCCGGCGTCTCGCACAGCTTCGGCGATATCCGCAAGGGAAATCCGGTGGCCGCCTGCACGTCATCCACCGTCCCCCCGGGGTGAATCGAGGTCAGCTCGAACTCCCGCCGCTCGGGGTTCAGTTCGAACGCGCCGAGATTGGTGATCAGCCGCACATCGCCCGGTTGATACCCGGCCGCGGTGCGCGCTGCCGGGTCGAGCAGTCCCCGCGCGGCGCTGACATAGCTCACCCGCTCCACCAGCGACAGCGGCGACTGGCGCGGCAGATAGAGCAGAAAATGGCGGTGCATGTTGGCCACGTCGGCCATGCCGCCCTGCCCCGGCAGCCGGATCGTGCGGCCGCTGGGCGAGGTGACCTGAATATTGTTGGTGGCGCCCCAGCGGTCGATCTGGGCGGCGCTGACGACCTCGTGGGTGACGCGCCCGCGCTGGTACCACCAGTGATAACTCTCATCGCCGCCGCAGTGAAGCGCCGCCGTCTGAAAATCGAGCGGCTCGGCCAGCGTCATCACCATCGGCCGCGGGGCCACGTCGATCAGGCCTCCATTGGAGGTCATCAGCAGCAGATCGGGCGCGTGGGTGCGCTTGGCGAGCAGGTAGGCGACCGTCGCCAGAGGCGACACCGACCCCACCGAACAAATGCTGGCGTTGTCGATGGTCCGCGCGATCCAGTCGATCATCACCTCGGCGACCGTGGCCGGGCCGCTCTCCAATTCGTCCCGCCGGCGTCGCAGCAGTGCGGGAGCCGTGACCCGCTCCGGCGGCAGCGCGGCGGCCGCGCCGAGCCATTGCCGCCGGTGTTCATCGGGCGGAGCGATCTCCAGCGTCTCACCCTCGATCGACTGCTGAAGCGCCATGTAGTCGGTCGGGTAGTACGGCAGACAACTGGTCGGCCAGGCCCCGTACGGAACGTCCGCGACGGCGGTCACGAACGAACGCGGCACGATGAAGGCGCGCGGCGCGGCATGGCGAAAGGCGCCGGCGGGAACGCGCTCCTCGACGGTGACGAGCACCTTGCGGGCGGCGAAGATGCAACTGAGATCGAGCCCGCGCGCCCCCTGAATCTCCACATTGCCGTCGGCGTCGGCGCGCTGGGCGTGCAGCAGAAACACGTCGAGCGGCAGCGCCGGGGCCGCCGCGACCGAGGTTCCCGCGATCGGATCGGCGGCCATCCGGGCGAACCCGGCGCGCTCGATCAGTTCCGACCCCAGCGGCGGCGGGAACGGCAGCGAGGGCAGCCCGAACTGCGCGGCGTGGAACCCCTGCATCATGCCCAGCGCGGTCCAGTCCTGCAGCGGAATCTCGCCTCGTTCAACGGCCTGCCGGAACCGCGGCGCCAACCCGAACACGTCCAGGCTGTCGAAGCACAGCTTCATGGCGCGGATGGCGTTCGCCGCCAGCAGCAACTCCAGCGCCAGCCCGCCGCCCCAACTCACGTAGTCGAGATCGCGCGCGCCGGCGCGGATCGCCGAGCGCACCAGCGCCAGCGGCAACCGCGAGAAGTGAAACCCGCCGACGCCGAGCCGGTCTCCGGGGCGAACCATGGCGCCGAGCTCGTCCAGCGACACGAAAGGCGGCCGGGACTGCGGCGCGCGGTTGTCAGCATGGGCGGCGTCGCTCACGAACCCAGCGCTCCTTGCTCTCGCAGCGCTGCGATCTCCTCGTCGCTGTAGCCGCCGAATTCGCGCAGCAATTCGTCGGTGTGCTCGCCCCGCAACGGAGCCGGGCGGGTGATGGCTCCCGGCGTGCCGCCGAATTTGACCGGGATGCCGACACCGCGCACGCGCCCGGCGGTGGGATGCTCCCACTCCACGATCATTTCGTTTTCGGCGACTTGCGGATCGCGCTCGACGGCGGCGAAATCATTGACCGGGGCGCACCAGATGTCTTCGGCCAGCAGCAGATCGAGCCACTCCTGCGTCGTCCGGTTGACGAACGCGCCGGCGAAATCGGCCCGAACCCGGTCGCGCCCCTCCATCACCTGCGATTCATGACAGTCTTCGTAGCCGGCGACGCCGACCAGCGCCGCGAGCTTGTCAATCGGGTTCATGGAAATGGCGATATAGCCGTCGCTGGTTGCGTAGAACCCGTAGGGCGCTCCGAGATAGGCTCCCGGGATGTCGCTGTTGCTGCGCTGGGGCAAACCGGCGCCGTTCAGATACAGACTCAGTTCCTGGATATGCAGATTCATGATCGAGTTGAGCAGGTTGACATCGACGCGCTGCCCCGTGCCGGTGCGCTCCCGCCCGTAGAGCGCGGCCAACACGCCGTACACGATATGAAATCCGGCGGTGAAATCGGCGAGTCCGACCGCGACGCCCTGCGGCGGGTCATCGGCGTTGCCGTTCAGGTAGCCAATCCCGGACACCGCCTGCGCCAGTAGATCCTGCCCGGGGCGCTTCACGTAGGGTCCCGTTTGCCCCCAGCCGGAACTGGCGCAGTAGATCAGGCGCGGATTGCGCGCCGCCAGTGTTTCGTAGCCGAGACCCAGCCGCTCCATGACTCCCGGCCGGAAATTCTCGATGACGACATCGGCGCGATCGACGATCCGCAGCGCGACATCGCGCCCGGCCGGATGTTTCAAATCCAGCGTCAGACTGCGCTTGTTGCGGTTGAAACTGAGAAACGATGCTCCTTCGCCGCCGATATACAGATTCGCCATGCTCCAGTGACGCATCCAGTCGCCCTTGGGCGGTTCGATCTTGACGATCTCCGCACCCATGTCGCCCAACATCTGGGTGGCGAATGGTCCCTGCGCGAGCTGGGTGAAATCGGCGACGACGAGTCCTTCCAGTGGTCCGGTCATCGTGTGCGGCGCCCCCGGGTCCGATCCGTTAGCCATTGAACAGCGGCGAGAGAAGCCCGCCGTCGACGCGGTAGCAGCCGCCGGTGCAGAAGGCGGCTTCATCGCTGGCGAGGAACAACACGAGATTGGCGACCTCCTCCGGTCGGCCGACCCGCCCCAGCGGGTGGAGCCGACCCCATTCGGTAATGGCCCCTTCCGGGTTGTCGCCGCCGAAGGTGCCGGCGGCGTCTTCCAGCATCGGCGTCCGGATGGAGCCGGGGGCGATGCAGTTGCAGCGGATGTTGTCGCGAGCGTGATCGAGCGCGATGGTCGTGGTCAGGCTGACGACGCCGCCTTTCGAGGCCGAATACGCCGCGACCGTCTCTTGCGAGGCGAAGGCCTGCACCGAGGCGGTGTTGACGATCGCTCCGCCGCCCCGCTTGCGCATCTCGGGGATGGCGTACTTGCAGGTCAGAAACGGCCCGCGCAAGTTGATGTCGAGTTGAAAATCCCAATCCTCGACGGTCAGCTCCTCGACCGTGCCGTAGCGCACGACGCCGGCGTTGTTGTAGAGCACATCGACGCCGCCGAATGCGGCGACCGCGCGCGCGATCAGGTTCGCGACCTGCTCCGGGTCGCGCACGTCGCAGGGCACGGCGATGGCCCGCCCGCCAGCGGCGGCGATCTCATCGACCGTGCGCGCCGCGCCGGTCTCGCTGACATCGCCGATGACGACGGCGCCGCCCTCGCGCGCGAAGGCCAGCGCAGCGGCGCGACCCAGCCCCTGCCCGCCGCCGGTGATCACGATCGTTTTGTCGATGAACCGATGGGAGCGATCGCTCATCGCGCGGACGCCTCCTCGTTGGCTGCCGCTCCGAGACGGGGGAAGCGCAGCAGTTGGCCGGGAATCGCCATCCGGGTCCGGGTCAGATGCCAGCGCGACAGACTGGCGACGACCAGCGTCCGCAGCTCGGGACCGCAGAACGCGACGTTGGTGGGGGTGGCCAGAATCGTCCCGGTCCAGTCGTCGACGAGCGTGGCGAGCGTCCCGTCGGGAGCGAGTCGGTAGATGATGTCCGGGGTGTAGCAGGCGATGTAGAGATTGCCGGCGGCGTCGAAGGCGAGCCCATCCGGCACGGTGCGCTCCAGCCGCACGACCTCTTGCGGTTCCGGTTCGGCTCCCGCCGCCAGATCGATGCGAGCCACCCCCGGCAGATTGGAAAGCACGACGTAGAGATAGCGGTCGGCGGCGTCCAGCGCCATGCCGTTGGGAAACGCCGAAAGGCGCTCGCTCAATACTTCGGTGGCGCCGCCGGGGCGCACCCGGAACACGCAGCCGTCGTTGCCCTGCCACGATCCGGACTCCGACACGTACAGGTTGCCGGCGGCGTCGAACACCAGGTAGTTCGGCGTGACCATCGGCCGCTGCGGCGCGCCGGCGCTGTAGGTGGACGCGCTCCCGTCCGGCGCTACGCGCATCACGGCATGGTGCGCCGAGTCGCAGGCGTAGACGTTGCGGTCGCCGTCCAGACACACTCCCAGCACGAACCCGCCGGTCGTGCCGATCTGCGCCACCTCGCCGGTCAGCGACACGCGGTAGATCTGTCCGGCCTCGCCGCCGGCATAGATCTCGCCATTCGGACCGCAGGCGACGCACTCCGGGTGGTCCAGCCCATCGACGAACGGTTCGAATTCAGCGATGCCCATCAGCGGCGCGGCGGCCGCGCCGTCGCCTTCGCTCATGCCTGTCCCTCCTCTGCCGGTTGCGCCGTCACCGTCCCATCGGGCGCGATATCGGAGATGCGCTGGCGCGTGCGGTAGAGCACGGCCGCCAACTCGGTCTCCAACGCTTCCCCCGGCTCCAGCGACCGCTGCGTGCCGCTTTTGTCGATAGCCGCCGCCAACCCCTGCCCGGGACTGGTGGTGAACGGTTCGATCGCCATCACGTAGACGCTCTTGTGCCATGGGTAGCCGGGGGAGGCATGCATCTCTTGCCAGAACCAAGCGTAGGGGAACACGGCGGTCGGCCACACCAGCCCGGCACCCAACCCCAGATCGGTGTTGGTGATGCCATACCAGCCGTGCGCCCCCTGAAAATCACCCAGGTAGGCCAGCGTGTGGCGCGGCGGGTCGTCCGCTCCCGGCACGACCGACAGATCGACCGCCCGCCCGTCGCGTTCGCCCCGCGGCCATGGCCAACGGCCATCGGGAGCAAGCGGGTTGGCGGCCCCGTCAAACGCATCGTCGGCCTGCACCGTGCGCGCATTGGTGTCGATCCGGCAGGCGCCGGAGAGAAACGGCGCGCCGTAGGCCGGGTGATGCCCCCACATGAACTCGATCGGCTCGCCCCCCTCGTTCGTCACCCGCTCGCGCAGGCGCAGCACGGGCGAGTCGCCCTCCAGCCGCATCGTGCGCTCCAGGCGAAATGGGCTGCGGCGCAGCCGGAGCGCGCAGCGGATTTCGGCCGCCGCGCCCCCCGCTTCGACGATCTCGACATCCCATGCCGCCAGCGATGCCTCGCCGTGGAAATTCAATTCAGCCCCGCGGTAGACGCAGGGACCGCCGCCGCTGGGGAAGATCTCTTGCCAGCCGCCGGCATAGGCGTCCAGCCACGCGACCTGGGAATCGACCGCCGAGGGAACCCCGGCATCCATCGGCAACAATCCCCACGGGCTTTTCCAAAGAACGTCGATCCCTTCCGGTTTGGCGGTCAGCGCGTAGATGTCGGCGCCCTTGCCGGGCAGCACGGTCGCCGCGATGGCGTCGTTTTCCAGCACCATCGCCGGAACGCCGCGCGCCAGCACGACCTCGCGCACGCGGCACGGTCCCGCATCGCCGGGTTTCTCGTTCGGCACGCCGCTCATTCCTCCCAACTCCGGCTCTCGATCAACAATCGCTTGCGCACCCCGTGCAGATAGACCGCGATCAGCATCACGATGCCGGTCACGACCAATTGCTGGGTGATGTGGACATTCATCAACCGCAGCCCCTTGCCGGTCATGCCCAGGGTGAGCACCCCGAGCATCGACCCGACCAGGGTGCCCTCGCCGCCATTCAGGCTGACCCCGCCCAGCACCGCCGAGGCGATCACGACCAGTTCGAATCCCTGCACGCCGGCGTCGAAGTACCCGGTGCCCGTCTGCGAGGCGACCAGCACTCCGGCGATGGCCGCCGTCGTGCCGGAGAGCACGAAGAGGAGAAACTTGTTGCGGTTGACCGCGATGCCGGAGACGCGCGCCGCCGTCGGGTTGCCGCCGATGGCGTAGATGTTTCGCCCAAATTCGGTGCGTGTCAGCATCACGTGCCCGAGCGCGATCAACGCCAGCGCGATCAACCCCGGGGCCGGCACACCCAGCACGTCGGACTGGTAGAAAGCGGTGAAGGCGGTGAACTTGTTCTCATCCACCACCGGAGTCTTGTTGGTCCAGACATAGACGATGCCGCGCAGGACGAACATCATGCCCAGCGTGGTCATCAGCGAGTTCATGCCCTGCACGCACACCAGATAGCCGTTGACGGCTCCCACCAGCGGCCCGGTGAGCAACCCGGCCAGAATGCCCAACCACATCGAATCGGTCGCGTTGAACACCGAAACCGTCGCCACCCCGCTGAAGGCGAGCATGGAGCCGATGCTCAGATCGAACTCGCCGGAGAGCAGCAACAGCGTCAACCCGACACCGGCGATCAGATTCGGCGAGATATCGCGCAACAGATTGAGGTAGGCCGTCGTCGAGCGCGCCGACGGTTCGACCACCATGAAAAAGGCGACCACCGCCAGGAACAGCAGCAGCAACAGCAGTTCCTCGTGACGCACCACCGGCAGCAGCGCGCGCCGCCATCCCCCGACGCGCGCCGGGGCGCGCATGCCCGGCTGTCCTTGCACGGCCGCCATCAGTCGCCTGCCTCCTGCGCCACGCCGGCGGACGCCGGCGCGCGCCCCACCGCGGCGGCGGCCACCAGTCGCTCCTGGGTCGCCTCCGCGCGGGTCAGCTCCGCCGTGATCCGCCCTTCACGCATCACCAGAATGCGGTCGGCGATGCCCAGAATCTCCGGGATTTCGGTCGACATGAACAGGATGCCCATCCCCCCGTGCGCCATCTCGTCGATCAGCCGATAGATCTCCGCCTTGGAGCCGACATCAATGCCGCGCGTCGGTTCGGCCAGCATCAGCACCTTGAGGTTGTGCTGGCGCAGCAGCCAACGCGCCATCAGCACTTTCTGCTGGTTGCCGCCGCTCAGATAGCGGACCGGTTGCGCCAGCGACGGTGTTTTAATGCTGAGTCGGTCGACCCACTGTCCGGCCGCCCGCGCTTCCTCGCGGCCGTGGATCCAGCTCAGATTGGCGAACCGGCTGAGCGAGGCCAGCGTCATATTGGCCCGCACCGACAGCGGCAGCACCAGCCCATCGTCCTTGCGGCTCTCGGTCAGCAACCCGAGCCCCTTGGCGATGGCGTCGCGCGGGGTGTTGGGGCGGATCGCTTGGCCGTCGAGCGCGACCGTGCCGCCGGCGCGCTCGCTGGCTCCGAACAGCACGCGGCCGACCGTGTTGATGCCGGCTCCCATCAACCCGAAGATGCCGACGACTTCCCCGGCGCGCACCGTCAGATCGATCCCGTGCAACCCGGAGCCGCTGACTCCGCGCGCTTCCAGCAGCGGACGGCCGATCTCCGGCGCGGTTTTGGGGAAGAGATCCTGCAAGTCGCGCCCGACCATCCAGGCGACCAATTGGCGCGGCGTCGTGGCGGCCGCCGCCTCGGTGACGACCCGCTTGCCGTCGCGGAACACGGTGACGCGGTCGGCGATGCGGTAAATCTCGTCCAGCTTGTGGGACACGTAGACGATGGCCACGCCCCGTTCCTGCAGGCGGGCGATGACCCCGAACAAAATGTCCACCTCGCCCGAACTGAGCGCCGAGGTTGGTTCGTCCATGACGATCAGTTGGGCGTGCCGCGACAGCGCTCGGGCGATCTCCACCAGTTGCTGCTGGGCCACGCGCAACTCGCCGACCGGTCGGTCGGGGTCAATGGTCAATCCCAGTTCGCCCAGCAGCTCCGTCGTCCGGCGACGCATGGCGGCAAAATCGACCAGGCCGTGCGAGGTGCGCGGATAGCCGCCGAGGAATACGTTCTCGGCCACGCTCAGACCGGGCACGAGATCCAGTTCCTGATAGACGACCTTGATGCGCCGCTCCAGCGAATCGGCCGGGTTGCGAAATTCGACCGGTTCGCCATCGACCCGGATCACACCGGCATCGGGTCGATAGAGTCCCGCGACGATCTTGATCAGCGTGCTCTTGCCGGCTCCGTTTTCGCCCAGCAGCGCGTGCACCTCGCCGGCGCGCACCTCGAAATCGACATCATCCAGAGCGACGACGCCAGGGAAGGTTTTACGAATCCCCTCCATCGCCAGCACCACGCGCCCGGGCGCGGCCACGGGCGGCGCCGATGCTCGCGTGTCACTCACCGCGGTCCCCTCCCCGGCCGCTTCGTCGCGCCGCGCCATCAGTCCTGTCCCAGACTGCGCCGGCGGCGGGCGTCCAGCAGCACGGCGATGACGATCACCAGACCGTTGACGGCGACCTGCCAGCTCGAATTGATGCCGAGCAGCACGATGCCGTTGTTGAGCGTGCCCAGCAGCAGCACGGCCAGCAGCGTGCCCAGCAGCGTGCCTTGGCCGCCGGCGAGACTGGCTCCGCCCAGCAGCACCGCGCCAATCACTTGCAGTTCGAACCCGAATCCGGCGTTGTTTTGCCCGGAGTTCATGCGCGAGATGAGAATGAACGCGGCCAGCGCGGCCAGCACCGAGGTGATGACGAAGCAGAGCGTTTTGATCAGATCGACCCGGATGCCGGACAGTTCCGCCGCGCGCGGGTTGCCGCCGACGGCGTAGACGGCGCGGCCGAAGGTCGTCTTGTTCAGAATCACCGCGAAGAGAGCGAAGATGGCGGCGGCGATCACCACCGGCCAAGGCACGCGCCCGATCCCCGGCAGGGTGAAGGCGAACCCGGTGCCGATGGCGCGAAACGACTCCAGCTTGTGGTGGTTTTGCACCGAGGCGGCGGTGAAGGTGTAGGCCAGGCCGCGCACGATCGAAAACATCGCCAACGTGACGATGAAGGAGTTGATCTTCAGCTTCAGCGTCAGCCCGGCATTGACCAGCCCGACCGCGACGCCGGCCAACAGCGCCACCGCCAACCCGGCCAGCAGATGCTCGGTGGCGTTGAGCGCCTGCATGGCGACGACGCCGACGAACGCCTGCATGGAGCCGACCGACAGATCGATCTCCCGCGCGACGATCAGCAGCGTCATCCCGATCGCCACGATCGCCGTCATCGACATCTGACTGAGCAGCACGAAGATGTTGCGCTCCGAGGCGAACACCGGGGAGAGGCGGGCCAGGAGCAGACACAGCGCGATCAGCACCACCAGAAGGATGCCCTCCTGGGTGCGGAACAGCCAGCGCACAGCCCCGGCCAGGGGATTGGCGCGCTCCCGCGCGGTCGGTTCGATATCCAGCGCCGGCGCCCGCTCCACGGCCATGGCTCCTGTTTGCCCCCGGCGACCCCGAGCGGTTCGGACCGCCCCGTCCGGGGCAGTCCGAACCGTTGGCGAGTTCGCTTACTTCTCGCCCTCGACGGAGATCTTGGCGATCGCGTCGAAGTTCGCCGCATAGCCCTCGTCGCCCTTGGTGTAGTAGTCACCAAGATTGTCAGCGGTCACCGCCGCCGTGGGGGCCACGATGTGGGCGGGCAGCGTCACATCGTTGAACGCCGCCACGCCGGCGTCGATCAGCAGCCGACCCTGGTACTCGGGGAACATGGCCGCCGAGACCTTGTAGGGGCCGCCTTCCATCAGCGCATCCTTGCAGGCGTTGCCTTCGCAGCCGAAGCCGACGACGAGCAACTGCGCGGTGTCGCCGCCCTGCGACTCGAAGGCCTGCAGACCGCCGAGCGCGGAGTCATCATTGATGCCGAAGATGATGTTGACGTCCGGGTTGGCCGTCAGCGCATCGCCGGCCACCTTGACCGCTTCATCCTTGAGCCCCTTGCCGTCGACCGAGGCGACGATCTGGGCATCGGGCAGGACGGACTTCAGCCCGGCCGCGAACCCTTCGGAGCGGGCCACGGTGGTGGTCAGCGCCGGCAACCCGACATCGAGCGCGCGGGCCGCGCCGTCGAAGTTCTCCTTGGCGTAATTGCCGGCCCACTCGCCGACCTTGAATCCAGCGGCGAAGTCGTCGATCGAGACGAGCGTGGTGCACCCCTCGGTGGGCGACGATTCGCAGATGATCGGCTTGCCGGTGTCCTTGGCGATCTTGGTGATGGTCGGTCCGGAAGCCTCTTCGTTGACCGGGGTGAAGTTGATGACGTCGACCTGACCGGCGACTTCCTCAACGGCAGCCAGCGAGGCCTGCAGATCGAGGTTGGCGTCCACCTGGCTGAAGTCGATGCCGTACTCGGCGGCGCGCGCTTCTTCGCCCTTGATCAGGTTCTGATACCACTCGTGCACGCCGTAGTTGGTGACGTGCGTGACCTTGGCGGGGATCTTCCACTCCTCGGGCAGGTTGTTGGGATCCATCGCCCGAACAATGGCGTCGCCCTCGGCGGCCGCGTTCGGGGTCGCGTCCTGAGCCATCGCGACCGGCACGATCAACATGCCGGCGGCGAGCAGCGCCCCGATCTGGCCGAGCCGGCGCGCCCGGAACCCGATGCTGGATTTCACGTGGTCTCTCCTCCTCGAGCAACGTCAACCGGAGTCGCGCAGGCGCGACCTCGGTCATTGCCGTCCTGTCTCCTCCGTTCTGCCACCTCCTCTCGTCGTCCGGTCAGCGACCACGAAACTGGGCGGGACGCTTTTCGATGAAGGCGGCGATGCCTTCCTGCGCGTCCGCCGTCGGGTAGAGCGTGGCGGTCATGCCCATTTCGAGGGTGATGGCGGTCGGGAGACTGGCCTCCAGCCCGTCGTTGACCAACTGCTTGGCCATCTGCACGGCCAGGGGAGCGCGCTTGAGAATGCGGTCGGCGAGCGCGTGGGCGGCGCTCGGCAATTCGCCGTCCGGAACCACCCGGTTGACGATGCCCAGCTCCCGCGCCTCATCCGCCGAGATGAAGTCGGCGGTCATCAGCAGTTCCTTGGCTTTGTTGCGCCCGATCAGACGGGGCAGCCGCTGGGTGCCGCCGCCGCCGGGGAGCAATCCCAGCTTGGCTTCCGGCAAGCCGAGTTTGGCGCTTTCGGCGGCGACCACCAGATCGGCCGCCAGCACCAATTCGAACCCGCCGCCCAGCGCGTAGCCGTTGACGGCGGCGATGACCGGCTGGCGCAACCGCTCGATGAGATCGTAGACGCGGCGACCCAGGCGCTGAAATTCGACATATTCGGTGATGGTGCGGTCGATATAGCCGGTGATGTCGGCTCCAGCGACGAACGCCTTGCCGCGCCCGGTCAGAATCAGCACGCCGATGTCGGGATCGGCGTCGATGGCAGTCAGCGCCGCCAGCAGATCGTGGAAGGTTGGCGCGTCGAGCGCGTTGAGGCGCTCCTCGCGGGTGAAGGTCAGGATCGCCTTCGCCCCGTCGCGCTCGATGGTGAAGTTCTCGGAAAACCCCGCCATGCTCGCCCCCGCGCCGCGGTGTGGTCCAATCGTGTGGTTCACTTGGGAGCATACACGAAAACGTTTGCGTTCGCGCGCGGTTCGGCGCACGCTATAGTGACCGGCGTGGGCCGACGGAGGAGACGGGCGCGGTGGGCGAACGGGAGCGAACGCGGCGCGGCCGCGCGGCCGGCGCGACGATCGAGGACGTGGCGCGCGCATCGGGCGTCTCCATCTCAACCGTGTCGCGCATCATCAACGGCCGAGCCGGCGCGGCGGGGGCGGCCACTCGGGAGCGCGTGCAGGCGGCCATCACCCAGCTCGACTACGTGCCCAACCGCGCCGCTCGCTCGCTCAAAACCGGACGCTCCCACCTGATCGGGGTGCTGCTGGCCGACATCAGCCACCCGTATTGGGGCATGGTGCTCGGAGGGGTCGAGGATGCCTGCCAGCAACGTGGCTACGGCGCGGTGGTGAGCGGAGCCGCCGAGCGGGTCGATCTCGAAAACCGCTATCTGACGCTGTTTCTCTCGCAGCAGGTGGATGGCATTTTGCTCAATCCCGCTCACGCCGATGCCGGCACTATCGCCGCCTGGTCGCGGTTGACCGTGCCCATCGTGTCCCTCGATCGCACGCTGCCCGGGCTGCCCTTCGACCTGGTCGCCATGGACAACGAACGCGGCATGCGGCTGGCGGTCGAGCACCTGGCCGCGCTGGGTCACCATCGCATCGGGTTCGTGTCGTGGGAACCGGGCGACTATTCGAATCGCCTGGAGCGGCTGGCCGGCTACCGGGCGGCGCTGGTCGACGCCAGCCTGCCCGCCACCGACGATCTGGTGCGCTTCGCGCGCATGGGCTGGGAGGATGGGGTGCGCGCCACCGCCGCGCTGCTGGCGCAGCCGCAGCGGCCGACGGCGGTCATCTCGGCCAGTTCCATGCTGAATCTGCAAGTGCTCGCCGCCGCCAAGCGCCTTGGTCTGCGCGTGCCCGAGGATCTCTCGGTCGTGGGTCACGATGACGCGCCGTGGGACGATCTGCTCGACCCGCCGCTGACCACGATCGCCACCCCGGCGCGGGAGTTGGGCGCGCTGGCGGCCGTGCGATTGATCGCCGCCATCGAGGCGGACACTCCGGCGCGCGGCGGCGAGCGACGACTGGAGCCGCGGCTCGCGCTGCGTCGCTCGACCGCCCCGCCGGCGTCCGGTTAGGCGGGATTCCCGGATGGCGTCGCGCTCCCCGGCGCGGTCGGCAGCAGGCGCAATCCGGCTTCGATCTGTCGGCGGCGCCCTCCAGAAACGGCGGCAGCGACAGCGATTCCCCGAGATGCGCGGCGTCCTGGGGCGACGCCGAAACCCTGCAAAATGAGACCGCGCCCGGGCGCCGGATACAATAAACGAGAACGAATTTCGGCCGCGATGCGAACAGCGATGGATGCCCATGGCGCACGGACCACTGACCATCATGATTGACCCTGACAGCGAGCTGGGACGCGCTCTTGGTGCAGGAGACCTCGATTCGGTCGTCTTGCAGCGCGGAAACGCGCGCTTCCGCATCACCCGCGAGCCAGACGACCCGTGGGCGAGCTACGATTCGGAAAAGATCCGCGCGGGATTGCACGAGCTTGCCGGCATGCTTTCACCGGAGGAAGGCGAGCAGATCAAGGAGCGCATTTACCGCGGACGCGAGGAAGGTTCCCGTCCCATCACCCGACCATGAGGTTTCTGGTCGATTCCGATTGGTTGATTGACGCGGCGATCGGCGAACCAGATGCGGTGTGGACGCTCGATCGTCTCGCCGACGACGGCCTGGCTGTCAGCGTCATCGCCTTGGCGGAAGTCTACGAAGGCGCTTTCGGCGCTCCCGACCCCGTGGCGAGACTCGCGGAGTTCCGTGAGTTCGTGAGCGGATATGCCTGCTTGCCGCTGACTGACCCCATCGCCGAGCGTTTCGCCCGCCTGCGAGCCGACCTTCGCCGGCATGGCCAACTGATCCCCGACATGGACCTGTTGATCGCCGCGACCGCGCTGGACGCCGACCTCACGCTGCTTACCCGCAACCTGCGGCACTTTGCGCGAATCCCCAATCTCAAGCTGTACGCGCTTCGCTGACAGGCGCCTCGGCTCGCTTGTCCGCGTGCGGCGCGGCCGTCCGACGCGCGAGCAACGGTCATCCGAACTCGGGGTCCGGCTATCCGCAGACCGGAGCGCCTCCGCGCTCCGCTCGCCGGCGGTCTCCCGACAGCCGCTCTCGCAACGAGACGCATGAACGCCGGCAAACGCCGCTGGCCGCCAGGATCGCCGGGTTTCTGGCGGCACGTTCCGTCATCCGGGCAGCGCCGCAACCCGCCATGACCGCGCGCCACTCTGGTCCGGCGCAGGAGACCAGGTGGGCGCTAACGCACCGGCGCGGTTGGCAGCGGGCGCAATCCGGCTTCGATCTGTCGGCGGTGCGGTTCCAGAAACGGCGGCAGCGACAGCGATTCTCCGAGATGCGCGGCGTCTTCATCGGTGGCGAAACCGGGGCCGTCGGTGGCGATCTCGTAGAGCACCCGACCCGGTTCCCGGAAGTAGATCGATGCGAAATAGAAGCGGTCGATGATCTCCGTCACCCCGACTCCCGCCCGCGCGATGCGCTCCCGCCAGGCCTCCTGCTCGACGCCGTTCGGGGTGCGGAAGGCGACGTGGTGCACCCCGCCCGCCCCGAGTCGCGCCGGCGGCAGATCGGGGCGCTCTTCCACGTGCACCTGCGTGCCGGGGCCGCCCGGGCCGGTTTCGAACACGGCCACCGGCCGAGTCGGGTTTTCCGGTTCGGGGTAGTCGTCGCCGCGGCGAAACCCGAGCACATCGGTCAGCACGAACGCGGTCGGCGTCAACCGCTCCACCGAGAGCACGACGTGGGCCAGCCCGCGGATTTGCATCTCGGCCGGCACGGGGCTGCCGGTCCACGGGGTGAAATCGCCGGCGGTTCCGTCGGCGACGAGCGCCAGTTGCTGTCCTTCGGGGTCGGCGAAATTGAGGGTGTCGCGCCCGGCCGTTTTGCCGATCTCGCCGTGCGCGATGCCCGCCTGATCCAGCCGACGCGCCCACCAGTCGAGCGCATCGCGCCCCGCCACTCGCAGCGCCACCCGCGTGACGGAGCCGGTCCCCGGCACATTGCGCCCGATGTTCGGCCAGTCGAAGAAGGTCACCTCGGTGCCGGCGTGACCGATCGCATCGCCGTAGAAGAGATGGTAGGCGGAGACGTCATCCTGGTTGACCGTTTTCTTGACCAGCCGCATGCCGAGGGTTTGGGTGTAGAAGGTGACGTTCGCCGCCGCATCGGCCGTAACCGCGGTGAGATGGTGCAAGCCGCCGAGTTCCATGTGGTTCGCCTCCGATCGAGACGCGCCTCGCGCCAGTGCGGCGGTCGATGCCGCATCGGCGCCGCCCGCCAGATGGTTCCGTTGCCGCGCACGAA
>JADLCW010000266.1 GCA_020847015.1 Thermomicrobiales bacterium
GCTACGGATGAAATCAATGAGCGCGACCGACACCGCGACCACGACCGATGTGACACTGCCCGTCGAGGGCATGACCTGCGCCTCCTGCGTGCGCCGCGTGGAGAAGGCGCTGGAGAAGACCCCAGGGGTGATCGCGGCCCGCGTGAATCTGGCGACCGAGCGGGCCACCGTGACCGTGGATCCGACGCGCGCCGCTGTCGCCGATCTGACGCGGGCGATCGAGGCGGCCGGCTATCAGGTCGGAGAGCTCGAGGCGCCGCCGACCCAACGACCAGTCTCGGTGTCGGTTGTCGCCGCATCGGAACCGGCCGGCGAAACCGAGGTGTCGCTGCCCATCGAAGGCATGACCTGCGCGAGCTGTGTGCGGCGCGTTGAAAAAGCGCTGGCGGCCGTGCCGGGCGTCAGCGCGGCGGCGGTGAATCTCGCCACCGAGCGCGCCACCGTGACGATCGACCCGGCGGTGGCGGCGCGCGCCGATTTGCGCGCGGCGGTGGAGCGCGCCGGCTATGCCGTCGGTGCGGAGCCGGAACCGGAGCCGGCCGCCGCGCCGTCTCCGGCCACGGCGGTTGCGACGCCGGTCGATCGCCGCGCACTGGCGCGCGACCGCGAGATCGCCGATCTCAAACGCAAGTGGCAGGTCAGCCTGGTCATTGGGCTGGCGATGATGGCGCTGATGTATCTGCCGCTGCCGGTCCCGATGATGGATCTGGCTCCGCTGCTGTTGATTGCGGCGACGGTCGTGCAATTCTGGGCCGGCGGCGTGTTCTATCGCGCGGCCTGGGCGGCGGCGCGCCACGGCGCCACCAATATGAACACCCTCGTCGCCGTCGGCTCCAGCGCCGCCTACGGCTACAGCGCCTTCGTCACCCTCTGGCCGGATCTGGCGGCGCGTTGGGGATTCGACTACCAGCTCTACTACGAATCGGCGGCGATCATCATCGCGCTGATCCTGCTCGGTCGCTGGTTGGAAGCTCGCGCCAAAAAGCGCACCGGCGAGGCGATCGCCGCGCTGATGGGCTTGCAGGCCAAAACCGCCCGCGTCATTCGCCACGGCGTCGAACAGGATGTCCCGATCGAACAGGTGATCGTCGGCGATCTGGTGCGGGTGCGTCCGGGCGAGAAAGTCCCGGTGGATGGTGTCGTCGTCGAGGGACGCTCGGCGTTGGACGAGAGCATGCTGACCGGCGAAAGCTTGCCGGTGGAGAAGGAGCCGGGCGACACTGTCATTGGAGCCACCCTCAACAAAACCGGCAGCTTCGTGTTCCGCGCGACCAAGGTCGGGCAAGACACCACGCTGGCCCAGATCGTCAAGCTGGTGGAGGAGGCGCAAGGCTCCAAGGCGCCGATGCAGCGGCTGGCCGACACCATCTCGGGGTACTTCGTGCCGGCGGTGCTGGTGCTGGCGGCGCTCACGTTCGCTGGCTGGCTGCTGGTGGCCGGTTCGCTCACCGCCGCGCTGACCGCCGCCATCGCCGTGCTGGTCATCGCCTGCCCGTGCGCGCTCGGACTCGCCGCGCCGACCGCGATCATGGTCGGCACCGGCAAGGCGGCCGAAAACGGGGTGCTGGTGCGCGGCGGCGAAGCGCTGGAGCAGGCGCGCCGCATCGATGTCATCGTGCTGGACAAAACCGGCACCCTGACCCGTGGCAAACCGGCGGTGATCGGGGTCGTCTCGCGCGACGGCATGAGCGAGGCGGAATTGCTGCGGCTGGCGGCGGCCGTGGAGATCGGGTCCGAGCATCCGCTGGGCGAAGCGATCGTCGCCCGCGCCCGCGAAGCTGGACTGGCGCCGCCAACCGCCGACGAGTTCCGCTCGATCACCGGCAAAGGCGTGACCGCGCGCTTCGATGGGCGCGACATCGCCCTTGGCAACCGCGCGCTGATGACCGATCTGGGCGCGTCGCTGGACGGGTTGGCGGCGCGAGCGGAGGAGTTGGCGCAGCGCGGCGCCACCCCGATGTTCGTGGCCGTCGATGGCGTCGCCGTCGGCCTCATCGCCGTGGCCGACACGTTGAAGCCAGAGTCGCGCGAGGCAGTCGCCCAGATGAAGGCGCTGGGACTCGAAGTCTGGATGCTGACCGGCGACAACGCCGCCACCGCCGCCGCGATCGCCCATGAGGCGGGCATCGATCGCGTGCTGGCCGAGGTGTTGCCGGACGAAAAAGCCGCCAAGATTCGCGCCTTGCAAGCCGAGGGGCATGTCGTCGCCATGGTCGGCGACGGCATCAACGATGCGCCGGCGCTGGCTCAGGCCGATCTCGGCATCGCCATCGGGGCCGGAACCGATGTGGCCATGGCCGCCTCCGACATTACCCTGATCGGCGGCGATCTACGGACGATCGTGACCGCCATCGCCCTCTCCCGGAAAACGGTGGCGACCATCAAGCAGGGGTTGTTCTGGGCCTTTGCCTATAACGTCGTGCTCATTCCGGTGGCGATGGGCGCGCTCTATCCCGCCTTCGGAGTGCTCCTGAGTCCGGTGCTGGCGGCCGCGGCGATGGCCATGAGCAGTGTCAGCGTGGTGACCAATGCGCTGCGGCTGCGCGGGTTCCAGGCGCCGGCCAACGCCGCCGAAATCTTGCACCCGCCGCTGCGCCAGCGCCTGGCTGATGTCGGCTATCTGGTCGGCATCGCGCTGGCGGCGCTGGCGGTGGGAGCCGCCGCTCTCGTCTTCGCTCCGAAGGACGGGATGGCCGAGATGGCGCCGCCGGCGCCCATCGCATCGGAGGGCGCCATCCGCTTCATCGTTCCGGATCGCACCATCGAGATCGCCGTGGGCGACGAAGCGCCGCCATCTGCCGAGTCGATCGCGGCGAATGTCGGAGACACGATCGCCTTCGTGGTGACCAACCGCGGAGCGGTCCCGCGTGACTTCGTCGTCGGCGCGATGGGCGAGGCGGATCACGCCGTCATGACGAGCCTGCCTTCAGGGGCCGTGCGTGTGGAGCCGGGCGCGACCGCCACGCTGGTGTACACCTTCGAGACGCCGGGCACGATCGCCCTCGACTGGCGGCCGCCGGATGGCGCGGCGGCAAATCAGCTTGGCGCAGTGACCGTCCATGGTGATTGAGCGAATGGGCGAGCGCACGCGGCCGCCGGCAACGGGTCCGCCCGCCAGCGATGCCATCCGGCGCTCGGGAGAACGACCGGGTCAAATGGCGCGGTGGGCCGCGCCGAACGCAAAACTCGCTCGTTGAAGAAAGGACGAATGCGACCATGAATGACCGGCTTCAGCACCTCACCCTCATTGCCCCCGATATCTCGTGCGCTCACTGCGTGGCCACCATCGACCGCACGCTGAACGGCATCGCCGGAGTGGGCAGCGTCGCGGTCAACGAAGGAACCCGGCAGATCGACCTCAACTACGACCCCGTCCAGGTCTCGCCCGGCGAGATCGCGGCCGCGCTCGAAGACGCCGGCTACCCCGTCGAACGGTAGCGGCTCC
>JADLCW010000267.1 GCA_020847015.1 Thermomicrobiales bacterium
CTGGAGCGGTTCGGCGAAGCGCGCCGGCGCCTCTTCGATGCTCAGAGGAGCGCGCCGGTCCGGACCAGCGAGCGAGGTCAGCAGCAGCGCGACATCCTCCACGGTGCGACCCATCGGTCCTTGCACCGAAAGGCTAAACCAGGGCGCCATGCTCGGCCACGTCGGAACGCGCCCCGGCGAGGGGCGGAACCCGACCACGTTGCACCAACCGGCGGGGTTGCGCAGCGAACCGCCGAGATCGCTGCCATCGGCGATGGGCTGCATGCCGCAGGCAAGCGCGACCGCCGCGCCACCGCTGCTGCCGCCGCAGGAGACGCCGAGGTCAGAGGGGTTGCGGGTCGGGCCGAACACGGGGTTGAAGGTGTGGGAGCCGGCCGCGAACTCCGGAACGTTGGTTTTGCCGATGGTGATGGCTCCGCCCTGACGTGCCCGCTCCACGATCAGCGCATCTTGCTCCGGCACGAAATCGCGGAAAATGGGCGAACCCCAAGTGGTGCGGATGCCGGCGGTGAGCATGGTGTCCTTGTGGGCGATGGGCAAGCCGTGCAGCGGGCCGGTCGCCTTGCCGCGCGCCAGCGCCTCATCGGCAGCACGGGCGCCCTCAATGGCGCGCTCCGGGAGAAACGTGACGATGGCGTTGACCGCGGGGTTGATGCGTTCGATCTGAGCCAGCGTCGCCGCCATCACCTCGGCCGCCGACACCCGTCGCTGCCGAATCGCCCCGGCCATCTCCACCGCGCTGCCGAACAGCAGATCGTCCGTCACCGGGAACCCCCTCCCATGCCGCCGAATTGTGGGGGCATTGTACGTGGCAGTCGGGCAGCCGAGCAGCCGAGCAGCCGAGAAGAAGCGGCGAGAAGTAGGTGGATGCCACTGCCCGCTGCTATTGGCTTTTACTTCCCAGCTCGATCGCCAGCGCCCCAGCGCAGCCTGCGCACCGTCATTTCCACTGCTCGGCTGCTCGACCCCTCGACTCAGCTCCATTTGACAACCCGGCAGCCGGCGCTACACTCCGTCCACTCATCCGCCGGCCCCTTGCGGCCGGGGCGGACTTCGGTCGATCGGCGCGGTCGCTCACCGGAGAGCGGGCGCGGACGGAGGTTCCGGGAGATGGGCGTCGAACGAGCCGCCCAGGCGGGTTCGCGCCGCGACGGGGCGGACGAACGACCCGATCGGGCCACCGAGAGCGGACGCTGGCTATCGATCCACGCCGCGTGCGAACTTCTGGGTGTCGACCAATCCACGTTGCGGCGCTGGAGCGATGCCGGCAAGGTGCCCGTGTTCCGCACGCCGGGAGGGCATCGTCGCTACGCCGAAGCAGATCTGCGCGCCCTCGTGGGCGGGGGACCGGTGCGACAGGAGCGCCCTCGCGTCGACCGTCGCATGGTGACCGATCGCTCCCTTTCCGCCTATGAGGAAGCGTATCTGCGTGGCGCCCGGGAGCGCCGCTGGTTCAGCACCTACGGCCCCGCCACTCAGGAGGAGCACCGCCGCCTCGGTCGCCGCCTGGTGGATCTGGCAGTGCGCTACGCCTCGGTCGGCCCGGCGGCCGGCGACCGCGATTCGCTGCTGGACGAAGGGCGTCAGATCGGCGAGCACTATGGCCGTTCCGGAGCCGGCCACGGGTTGACCTCCGCCGAAACACTGGAGGCCTTTCTCTACTTCCGGCTGCCGGTGGTGCGAGTGGTGACGGGCATGATCGAGGAGCAGGAGTTGGCCGCCAAGCGGGCGATCCGCCTCTTCGCCGAAATCAACCACTTCATGGATCAGGTGCTGATCGCCACGATGGAAGCCCACGTCGCCGCCTCGCGCCTCGCCGGGGGACGGCAGGGCACGCCGGCCCTCGCCGGCGATTGACCGACCAGTTCACCACATGGGCGATTTCCACCGTTTTTCCGGTCGATGTCAAGCTTTTCGCCAACTGCCATGGGTATCGCCGGGGCGTGACAGCAGTCCACGAATCCGTAGCAACACCGCGCGCCGCACCGGCGGGAGCGCTCGCTGCGATCCGCCGATTCAACCGATTCGAACTCAAGTATCCCGCGCCGATCGCGACCTCGTGGCGCGGTTCCGCGCTACCCGTCGCGCCGTCCGTACAGCCAGAGACACATCCAGACGCGGATGAAAATGAACACGATCATTTCGATGTTCGTGATGTTGACCGGGTCCAACATCGCTCGCGCCTTCGCTCGTCGGCGCGCGCTCGATCGTTCGCTTCCGCAACGCCAGCAAGGAGACGCGCGACGTCGGGTTCATCTTCTTCGCGATGGCCATCGGCATGGCGGTCGGGACGCGCTTCTGTCCGCTGGCGGTCATCACCGCCGCCGCCATCAGCGCGGCGATGATCCTGATGGAGCGCTTCAATTGGTTCAAACTCAACATTCGCAGCCAGATGTTCGAGGGGAAAACGCCTTCTGGCGACGGCTATGGCGGCGCCATCACGTCCGGCGAGCGCGTCGCTCGCCAAGCCGAAACGACCCACGATATCGGGAGGACGGTCGATCTCTTCAACGACGCGGTCGTGCACCAGATCGCGTTGAGCTGTGATCCGGCCGAGTACGACGACCTGAGCGCGGCGTACAAGAACGCCGGGGAGAAGACCTATATCGAGGCGACGGCGACCGCGACGGCGGTCGACGGTGCGGTCGTCGCCGTCGCCCCAAGGGTAATTCCACTCCGTTGGGCTGGCCCTATCTCCAGCCGCGACGCCGGCGCCGCGGCGCGATTGACTCCTCGCGCAGCGGCCAATTCCGTTAAGCTGTCGCGCGGACGATTCGCGCTCCGGCGACAGGGGCGCGCAGGGGGGAGGCAGGCATGGTTCTCGCGCGATTCTTGCCGCGAGACGAGCAATTCTTCACGTTCTTCCAGAATGCAGTGGAGAACGCCGTCGAAGCCGCCGGCGTGCTGGGCGAGATCGTCGCGCAGGAGGGAGACGTGGAGCGGGCGGTGCGCCGCTTGTCCGATCTGGAGCATCGCGGCGACGAAATCACCCACCGCATCTTTAGCGCGCTCAACAGCACCTTTGTGACGCCGATCGATCGTGATGACATCCAGGCTCTGGCGGCGACGGTGGATGACTTTCTGGACGGCATGGAAGAGGCTGGCAAGCGGCTCTGGCTCTACCGCCTGACCGACTCGCCGGAGCCGGCTCGCTTCTTGACCCGCGTGCTGCAGGAGCAGGCCGCGCAACTGGTTGTCGCCATGCCGCTGCTGGAGGCGCCTGGCAAGAACGATCAGGCGCTGCGCAAGCACGTGCTGGAGGTGCACCGCCTCGAGAACGAGGGCGACGACGCGCTCAACCGTGCGCTGGCGACGCTCTACGATGACGCCAGCGACATCCCGACTCTCATTCGCTGCATGCGTTGGGGCGAGCTGTACGGGT
Source organism: Thermomicrobiales bacterium (assembly GCA_020847015.1). Taxonomy (GTDB): domain Bacteria; phylum Chloroflexota; class Chloroflexia; order Thermomicrobiales; family UBA6265; genus CADCWF01. The sequence continues at coordinate 3,383 of JADLCW010000267.1, forward strand.
TGCTGGAGGACGCGACCGACCGCGCCGAAGATATCGCCGACGTGCTCGAAGGGGTCGTGCTGAAGAATGCCTGACGCGGCGCTACTGACCCTGATCGCGATCATCGCGCTGGGTCTGGCCTTCGACTTCGTCAACGGCTTCCACGACACCGCCAACGCCATCGCCACCTCGGTCGCCACCCGAGTGCTTTCTCCGGGCAAGGCGGTGACGATGGCGGCGGTGCTCAACGTGGTGGGCGCCTTGAGCGGCACGGCGGTGGCCGGCACGGTCGGACGAGGGATCGTGCCGCCGGAAGTCGCCACCCAGCAACTGGTGGCGGCGGCGCTGATCTCAGCTATCGCATGGAATCTGCTGACCTGGTGGTTCGGCATCCCGTCCAGCTCCAGCCACGCCCTCATCTTTTCCATCGTCGGGGCCGGCATCGCTGAGGCAGGACCGGAGGCTATTCTGGTTACCGGCGTGCGCAAGGTGATGGAGGGGTTGGTGTTCTCCCCCATCCTCGGCTTTGGCGCCGCCTTTCTGCTGCTGTTCGGATTGCTCTGGATATTCGCCCGCTCCCGCCCCTATCTGATCAGCCGTCTGTTCGGCCGCCTGCAAATCGTCTCCGCCGCGTACATGGCCTTCAGCCACGGCAGCAACGACGCTCAGAAAACAATGGGCGTGATGACCATGGCGCTGGCCGCCTATCACGGGTGGACCGGCGAGGAGTGGCACGTGCCGCTGTGGGTGATCCTCGGCGCGGCTGGAGCGATGGGATTGGGCACAGCCACCGGTGGCTGGCGCATCGTGCGCACCATGGGACTCAAGGTCGTCGAACTGCGGCCGATCGACGGGTTCGCTGCCGAAACAGCGGCGGCCACGGTGATCGAGGTGGCCAGCAGGATGGGCATTCCGGTTTCCACCACCCATGTGATTTCCTCGGCGATCTTGGGCGTCGGGGCCACCAAGCGGCTTTCGGCAGTGCGTTGGGGCATTGCCGGCCGCATCGTAATGGCCTGGATCGTGACGCTGCCGGCCTGCACTATCATGGGCTTCGTCATGTTCTATCTGCTGCATCTGATCGCTGGCTAGCAGCAGCGGCCGCGGCAAGCGGATGCGACCGGCCGGGCACGGGGAGCGTACTATCGGATAGCGGCCAATTCCGACCGCGTGAGTCCGCGTGCGAGGTTCCCTCATGGCTGCCGGTCCGTCCCCAACCGATGCTCCTGTAACTGCCCGGTCCGCTTGGCTGGCCAACGCTGCCCGGGCCGGCGTCGTCGCGGCGCTGGCGATGTTGTTCGCTCAGTTGCTGTGGCGATTGCTCGGAAATTCCGGCGCGCCCTCGTTTCCCGAGACGATTGTCGCCGCCATCTCCCGTCTGACCCCGCTCGGGGTGTTCGGCTGGGCGACCGAGTCGTTCGGCGGGCTGGCCAAGGATGCGCTATTCGTGGTAGCGCTGCTGGGCATGCTCGCAGTCGGCCGCGCGGCGGGCGCATGGGCCGGCCGCATGGCGCTGGCGGATCGACCCGGCGGCCGCTGGCCGGCCGGGTTCGCGATCGCGGCATTGCTGTTGCTGGCGGCGCTGGTCGTCATCATGCCGCTGGCCCATTTCGGCATCTTCGCCACCGACAGTCGCTACGGCGGCGCCATCGTGCTCCAGACTGCAATCACCTTCGCGCTGTGGGCGCTGGTTTGGGGATGGGTCGCGGGTCCGATCCCAGCGCGGCGACCGAACCCGGTTGCCGTAACGGGTGGGCCGATGGTGACGCGGCGCGGCGCCATGCAATCCGCTGCGGTTGGACTCGGCGCGCTCGTGTTGACTGGCGGCGTTGGCGCGCTGGCTTGGCGGTTGATCCGCTCGACTGGGGGCGGGAATACGGCCGCCCGCATTGATGTCGCCGGCGAGGCGACCGCCCGCGCTATCGAGGCGACCGCCGCCGCCCGCGCCGCCGGGCAGCCAATTGCGGGAGCCGCCACGCCCGAGGCGATCCCGGCCCCATCGTTCGCGCAACTGCAAGCCGACGGGTTGCTCACTCCCCGGCTGACCGCGACGGCCGACTTTTATCATGTCTCCAAGAACATCGCCGACCCCGTCGTTTCCGCCGATGGCTGGGTGCTGACTATCGACGGTCTGGTGGAACAACCGTTGACCTTCACGCTGGATCAGTTGCAGCAGCGGGCGACGACGCAGAACATCACGACCCTCGGTTGCATCTCCAACGAACTGAACGGCGATCTGATCTCCACCGCCGAATGGACCGGCATCCCATTGGCGGAACTGCTGCGGGAGGCGCGCGTGAAACCGGAGGCGATTGACCTCGTGTTCACCTGCGCCGACGATTATCAGGACTCCGTTCCGGTCGCCTTGGGACTGGACCCGAAAACGCTGCTGGTGGTCGGTATGAACGGCGCTCCGCTGCCTCCCGATCACGGGTTCCCGCTCCGTGCGATCGTGCCGCCGATCTACGGCATGAAAAATACCAAGTGGCTACAACACATCGAGTTGGTGAACGAAGATTTCAAGGGTTACTGGGAAACCCGCGGCTGGAGCGATGCGGCGAACTACCAAATTTGGGGTCGCATCGACACGCCGCGCATCGGCGACGGCACACCGGCCGGACCGGCAGTGGCGGCCGGATTGGCCTTCGCCGGCGATCGCGGGGTGCGGCAGGTGGAAGTCAGTCTGGACGAGGGCGCCACCTGGACCGACGCCGAGCTGGAGACGCCGCTGAACGCTCCCTTCACCTGGGTGCGCTGGCGCTTCCCGTTCATTGCCACCGACAGCGGACCGCTCTGGATCCGCATCACCGATGGAGCTGGCACGGTCGCCCCGCAGCAGGAGAATCCGCCGCTGCCGGATGGCGCGACCGGCTGGCCGCATCGGAATATCCATGTCGTGTGACGGAAGCCGAGGAGCCGCAGGTCACGAGAAGACGATGAGGCCTGCGAACGCGATAGGCTGCGTTCGGCGGGGCGGCGCGCTTCTACTCGTGACTTCCGTGTCAAAGTTTTCCTGACACAATGTCGGGATAAACCGTACAGATCGAGGAAAATATTTGGCAGTCATTCCCGACTTTCCTGGTCGCTGCGGGGACGTATCCTGAAGTCGGTAGATTAGACAGCCCGGCGCCGCCTGCGGCGCGACCCGACGCGATCGGTCGGGGTCGCCGCCCGCGCCGGCAGGATCGGGAGCGAACCCGGTTCGCCCCGCCAGGAGAGAAACGATCATGTCCGCCCCTCTACATGTCGAAGCGCACGAGCAGACGGCCCACCTCGCGACTCGCGCCGTGCATCCCGGTTGGCTGGCAGCCGAGCCGCCCGTGGATGCAGCGATGGCCGATGGTCCGCAGGCGGCGCGCTTTGCCGCGTTTTTGCAACTGCAAAAGACCGCCGGTGCGTTGGATCGCGCCGCCACTGACGTACTGGCCGATCTGCATCTGACGGCCGGAGCCTTCGCCGCCCTGCTGGCGCTGGAAGATGCCGGCGAGCGCGGTCTGGCCCCGTCGGAATTGGCCCGCAAGCTGGCGGTGGCGAGGCGCACCGCCACGCTCTATGTGGACATCCTGACGCGCAACGGCTGGGCCGAGCGCCACGCCCATCCGGCCGACCGTCGGATGGTGCTGGCGGTGCTGACCCCATCCGGCCTGGCGCTGCTGGACGATTTGGGCGAGGCCTACAAGCGCCGGCTTGCCGCGCTGATGGACGGGATTAGCCCGATCCAGGCTGAGCGGCTGCGCCAATTGTTGGCGCTAATCCCGGTCGACGGCGCCGAGCCAGCGGCCGAGTAGGAACGTTCGAGCACGCGAGCCACGAGGCGCCGCGCGAATGCGTGGCGCCTCGTCGTTTGTCTCACGGTCGATCCTGCCGTGGCGTCAGTTTCAATGCCGTCGTCAGCAACCCCGGGCCGTCTGGTCCCATCGCGGCTCGTCCCCAGGCGGCCCATGGCCGGTGCGCCCCAAGCGTCACGTTTGGCGCGATCGTCGGCCCAAGTTCCCGGATCGCGTTTCAGGGCGGCGATGGCCGCGTTCGACTGTCCCAGATGGCGCGCCACCGCTCTGCCTCCACCAAGCGGGCTGCCGCCGCGGAGGCGGATAACACTCGTGGGGTAGTTTCGGCGCGCCGTCGATCCCGATGGTGTGGGGGATCTGTCTTGATTGGTCCAAGTGATGCCGCGATGGGTCGGAGCCCAACGGACGAGGCCAAGACCGCCATTCAATTGTCGGGGCGCCATCGGGCGTACTGCGTGGCAGTATGCCCTGCTCTCTTCGCACAGGCTCCATTTGACCCGCTCCCTCCCAACTCAGCACAAGCGCTCGATCTGAAAGGTGTCCGTGAGCTGCGAAACCGCGCGGGGTTCGAGTAGCCATTGGAATCGTGCATCCATGCGATGCAGTGCTTGCCGTAGTGGCACGATCTGGCCAGCCCTTCTCGACCTGCGATCGCCGCCGGGCTTTGGATCGGGAGGCGTGCTGCGGAGAAGAACAATGCGGATCCCCCCGTCCGGCCTTGCGTCGCCGTCCTGATGCTGCTGGGCTCCAGCGTCTATCGCACCTCGTGGGAGGTCCCGTCGGCCAGCCGAAGCGCCGGTGGCGCTGCGGTCGACAGCTTTGGCCCGTGAGCGATCGTGACTGGCCCCGCCGCGCTCGCGGCCGTCGTCCTACTGGCCGGCGCGGTGTCCCATCTCGCCTCGGGCCGGCAGTCTGGCGCCCGTGCTGGGGACCGGAGCGCCGTAGGCGGCAGCCTCTGTGCCGTTCTTCGTGCTCGTCGTCGCCGTTGCCTTCCGCTATTGGCAAGGACTCCTCGCTGAGCGCGCCCGGACGGATGTCGCGATCCACTTCCTGCGGTCGCCGTAGTGCGCCGCCCGGTCGACTTTCTGTCGGAAATGCGGCGTCTGATTCGCCTCGATACCCAGACAGCCGAGCAGAGTACGGGAGGGCGGCAGCCGGCTTGATCGCCGCCCTCCCGCGTATGCTGCGGCTCCGGGAGCGCAGGCCGTCTGGTTCTCATGTTCCCTGCGCTACTACCGATTCGGTCCGTTCGGCTTGAACCAAGTGGACGTCGTTTCGATACCCCCGTTGTAACCGCATCGATCGAGATAAGAGTCGCTGGCGACCATAACGGCAAACTGCATGGAGCTACCGCCGCGGATAGACCAGTCCGGAGTTCGTTGCGCACCTATCCGCCGTTGCTAACCGACTCGCAGCTGATCTGGCTCTCTGAGACCCCAAAGTCGTTTTCGCCTCATCACACTTCATCCAATGATTCGACTGTACCTGGTATCTCGATGCGATTGCGCTCTTGACCACCTCTGAGGTGGTTTTGTCTGGAACAGGGATTGGTTCCGGGCGATACTGCTCCCATTAGCCGTAAATGCTTTTGACACGGAGGCTCTTGCCCCTGAACGCGGTTGCTCTCGACGCGCCGGCCCGGTCGCTATTCGACCCGGCTCCGGGTCTCGCCTACCTGGACGCGGCCACCTACGGTCTGCCGCCGCGCCCTACAGTGGCGGCGCTGGAGCGGGCGCTGCGGCGCTGGCAGGCGGGAACCGCCGACTGGGTGGAGGAATGGGACCGCGAGGGTGAAATCTGTCGCGATCTGTTCGCCCAACTGATCGGGGCCAAAACGGACGAGATCGCACTGCTGCCGACCGCTTCAGCGGGTATCGGACTGGTTGCCGCCGCGCTGCCGGAGGGAACCGAAGTCGTCGTGCCGGAAGAAGAATTCACCTCGGTGATCTTCCCGCTGCTGGTGGCGGAGGAGGCCCGCGGGGTTCGTGTGCGACAAGTCCCCTTCGATGCGCTGGCCGAATCGATCCGGCCGGAAACCGGACTGGTGGCCTTCAGTCTGACCCGCTCCCAAAGCGGGCAGACGGCTCCGCTGGGCGACATCGTCGCGGCGGCCCGGGAGCACGGCGCCCAGATGCTCGTCGACGCCACCCACTCCATCCCGTTCGTGCCGGTGCGCGAACATCTAAGCGCTATCGACTACCTCGTCTGCCATGGCTACAAACATTTGCTGTGCCCGCGCGGCGTGGCGTTCCTGCGGGTGCGCCGTGACCGCTGGGATGATGTGCCTCCGTGGTTCGCCAACTGGCGCTCCGGCGCCCCACTCTATGGTCGCTCCTACGGCGGACCGTTGACGCTGCGGCCGGATGCCGCCCGCTTCGATGTCTCGCTGGCCTGGCACGCCTGGGCCGGCGCCCGACCGTCGCTGGAGCTGCTGCTGGGCTGGCAAGGAGCCGAACTGGATCGAGTGTGGGATCTCTCCCGCCGGTTGGCGATTGGGTTGGGCGCGCCGGAGCCGACGTCCACCATCGTCAGCGTCGCGGTGGCTGACGCCGAAGCCGCCGAGGCGGCGTTGCTGGAAGCCGGAGTCAAGTGCGCCGCGCGCGGCGGCATGGTGCGCCTGGCCCCGCACGTCTACAACACCGAAGAAGAGATCGATCGCGCCATCGCGGCGGTGGGCGCTTTCCTGGCTTGAATCCGAACCGCCGGGTTCGGATTGGGGGAACGCGTTGGAGACCGGGTGGCGCCGGCGAGGCAGACGCTGCGAATCGCGGGAAACCAGCCTCGCCCGATCGCTCATCCGGTTGCCGCGAACGCTGCCGGGTCGCGCCCGCGAGATTTGCTAGGGCGTCGACGGCGAGGACGGGAACAAGATGGATGCCACCGTATCGCTCACTGGGACGACCACCTCGCTGGGGAACGTGCCAAAGACGGTGGAAAGCTGGGGCGACGCTGTCGTGGACACAGCCGGCATGGCGGGGACCGGTGTGACCACCTCTGCTGGCCGCACCTCGACGGGACCGCCGGTGTCGACGATCGCGATGCCGCCGCTCAGTCCCTCGGCGGCGATCGGCCCGTTCTGAACCGTGATGGTCTCTCCGGGAAGAATCCAGACTTCGTCCTGGGCGCCGGCTGCCCCGAACGCGCCCGGCAGGCAGATGGCGGCTACTGCGGCCGCCACGAGAAACCGTGGGCGAAGGTGTTGTGGAGACATGATAGTCACTCCCGGTGCGAGGCTGGCGGATCGGCGCCCATGCCAGATCGGGCGCCGCGCAAGTATGGCAGCCGCACCTCGAAGAAACAGTAGTCGTGGCGACGAATCGGGCGCATCGCGCCGAACGCCGGAACGGCCGGCCGGCCGGCAAGGAGTTGGGCGCCGAACAGCACCCTCGCCACCGATCGCACCGCCGCCCCGACGTTGTTGCGAACGTCCCGCTCGGTCGCCAGAGGTAGTGCCGGCGGCGCTTCCCGTGCGCTTTCCCGCCTCGGCTGACGAGCGCGTCGGCATCGTGGCGATGCCGGCGCGGGCAACGCACTGCCGCCCCCGCCAGCATTTGGCCCGCTAGAGCGGGAGATCGACCGGACGCCCTTCCTCGATGGAGCGGTCGGCGGCGATCCCGATCTCCAGCGAGCGGCGCGCCTGCCGACCGTCGACGATCGGCTGCTGCCCAGTCTGGACGCAAATCAGGAAATGGTCGGATTCGTTGCGGATGCCGCCCACCAGCCGCCCGTTGATCTCCGGCCAGTGACGAGTGTCGGGCAACTTCCAGCCCTCGGCGTCGACGCCATAGACGTTCATCGGCGTCAGATCCAGAGAAACCAACCCCTCCGTGCCGATGACGTTCATCTCCGCGTCGCCGAAACCGCCCCAGGCTGCGGGTTTGGTCCAGTTTGCCCACCCCTCGGTGAGCGCCCAGCCACTTTCGACGACCGCCAGCGCGCCGTCATCGAATTCGGCGGTGATCCAGGTGAAATCCGCCACCCCCAGCTCGTCGTGGATCTTGCCGCGCACGGCCTTGGCGCTCACGCGCGCGACCGCTGCGGGGTGGTACCAAAGGATTTGGTCGAGATCGTGCACCGCCAGATAATTGATGACGGTGGTGCGCCCGCCCAGGCGCCGCCCTTCGCCGATATCCGCGTTGCGACGCGCGTAGCCAGTCAGGAAGCGACCGATGGAGCCGGAGGCGACCGCCTGCTGCATGCGGGCGTAGGCCGGCTCGAAGCGCAGGATGTAGCCGACCATCAGGATGACGCCGGCTTTCTCGCAGGCGGCGATCATAGCGTCGGCGTCTTCCAGCGAGGCGGCGATGGGCTTCTCCACCAGCACCGCGCAACCGGCCTCGGCCGCCGCCACGACCGCATCACGATGCAGCGGCTCGGGGGTGGCGACCACGACCGCCTGCAGATTGTCCTGGCGCAGCATCTCGTCGACGCTGGCGCGGGCCCGCGCGCCGTAGCGGCCGGCGACATCCGTCGCGCGCGGCAAATCCGGGTCAGCGACGGCGACCAGCGTGCCGAAGCCGCTCTCGGCGATCGCCCGCGCGTGCAGGCTGCCCATGAATCCAGCCCCGACCACGCCAACCCTCACCGGCTCCATGCTTTCTCCCTCTCCGCCTCATTCGTCGTCGGCCCGCGCCCGCAGTCGGCCGCGAGCGGCGTTCGTTCGTCGTTCGATCGCTAATTCAGATGCTTCCCGGGTCGACCCGCGGCAGAACCGGAGTCTCGGTCGCGGACGCGCCGCGATCGAACTCGCTCAGGCGCTGGTCGGCAGCGCGATGCGGTTTTCGCTGGCCCGGTCGAATACGAAAGCGTCGTCCCAGTCGAAGCGCACCCGCACTGGCTGCCGCACCTCGTAGAGCTGGGAGGTGGGCGTCACCGCGCGCAGTAATTCGCTGCCGACTTGCACCTCGTAGAGCACATCGGTGCCCAGGATCTGGCGGGTGTACACCTCGGCCGGAGTCGTGCCCGGAGCCGCCTCATCCACGGCCGGCAGCAGCGCGAGGTGCTCCGGGCGTAGCCCCACCAACGCCTCGCCAGCGGGTGAAGCGTGCCGCACTGCTGCGACAGTCGCAGCGCCGGCCGGCGCAGTCCAACTGCCATCCGGCAGCAGCGCCGCCGCGTCATCGGCGAAGCGGGCTGCCAGCACGTTGATCGGGTGGGAGCCGATGAACTTGGCGACCCACAGATTGCGCGGCTTTTGGTAGAGATCGAGCGGCGGTCCCAGTTGCAGCAGATCGCCCTGGTTCATCACCGCAATGCGGTCGGCGATGGCCATCGCCTCTTCCTGGTCGTGCGTAACGAACACCATCGTCGTCTCGACCTCGCGGTGGATGCGCACCAGTTCGGAGCGCATCTGCCGACGCAGCGCGGCATCGAGACTGGAGAATGGCTCGTCCAACAGGAAGAGTTGCGGTCGCCGCACCAACGCCTGGGCGATAGCCACCCGCTGCCGCTGACCGCCGGAGAGTTGGTGGATGCGGCGGTCCAGCAACTGGCCGATATCGAGGATGCGCGCCACCTCGGTGGTGCGCTGCTCGACGACCTGCTTTGGCTGGCGACGCGTTTTCAGCGCGAACCCGATGTTCTCCCGCACGTTGAGATGCGGGTAGAGGGCGATCGACTGAAACACCATGGCGATGTCGCGTTCTTCGGGCGGCACGACGTTCATCACCTTGTCGCCGAAGAGCAACTGCCCGCCGGTCGGCTGCTCCAGCCCGGCCAGCATGTTCAACGTCGTCGTCTTGCCGCACCCGGACGGCCCGAGCAGCACCAGCAGCTCGCCGTTGTGGATCTCCAGATTGAGATCGCGAATGGCGTGGAAGCTCTCGAACTGCTTGGAGACGCCGACGAAGCGGATCGCCTCGGTGTCCGCAGCGGTGTGGGCGGCGATCGGTTGCTGGGCGAGCGATGCGGTCATAGAACCCTCACTGGATCTGGGCCGATGGCCGAGGCCACGGCTTGACTAGAGCGGATCGACCAGATTGAGGTTGCGGATGCGGCGCTGGAAGATATAGGCGAGGATGGCAGGCGGGATAATCGCCAGAATCGAGGCGGCCGCCATCTCGTTCGGCTGCGACACCTGGAAGAACATGCCGGCCAGCGCTGGCGGGAACGTCGGCGCTCGCGAGCCGGCGGCCAGAATCTGGGAGAAGGCGAACTCGGTCCAGCAGACCATGAAACTGATCGCCACGGCGACGGCGATGCCGGGCCACGACATCGGCAAAATCACCCGCAAGAAGGTTTGCCAGC
>JADLCW010000268.1 GCA_020847015.1 Thermomicrobiales bacterium
TCGGCGGCGCCCGCCGCGTTCTCTCCGCTACCGGGCTCCTTCGATCAGATTCGCCATCGCCGCGTCCGCGCCATCGCCGCTGGCGCGCAATCCAGCGGCGGCTCCAACTCGATCGACTGGCACGCGATTCTGGCTTGTTTTCCATTTGCCGACCATGCGGGAAACCAGAATTTCGATGCCGACGATACTCTCCAGTTGACCGTCGATGAACGTTGCCGGGGCGTCTCCCATCTTCCACGGAACCGGCTGGTTTGCTTCCATGGTCTTGGTCAGCTTGCCGACGGCCCCGCGCAGCCACTTCGCATCGTCATGCACGATCAGCGGCCCATGGACGTGGACGACCGCGTAGTTGTAAGTCGGCACGACCTCGTGCGTTTCCTGCTTGGTCGGATACCAGTTCGGGGAGATGTAGGCGCTCGGTCCCTGGAACACCACCAGCGCCTCGACTTCCGGGGCATGCTCGCACCAGAGGGCGTTGTTGCGAGCGACATGCCCGACCAGCGCCCTGCGTCCGTCGCCCCGCTCCTCTAGCAGAAACGGGATATGGTTCGCCGTCAACCCATCCGAACCCAGCGTCACCAGCGTTCCCAGCGGGTACGCGGCGATCAGCGCTTGCAGCGCTTCCGGGCGTTCCTCGCGAAAGTGCGGCGGCAAATACATAACTGCGGAGCCTCCGGGCTGCGTGCGCAACGCGCCGTGCGCCAACGATTCGCTTGACCGGAGCACTGTACACGAGGTGCGCAGCGACCGTGGTTGGAGCGCGCAAACGACGCCGGAGCCGCCAGGTCACTCTGGCGACCCCCGAATTATGTCACCTCTTACTGAACCGTTCAGCCGATCCACTTGCGCTTGTTGGCGACATAATCGACCAGAATATACTCGCCGAGGCGATCCGGGGTCGCCACAAACACCCGCCCGCCGTTGATCCGCATCAGATCGTTGATGAACTGCACCATGTAGGGCGAGCGCTCCAGCATGAACGTGTTGATGGTGATGCCGTCGCGCGTGCAGCGCACGACCTCGCGCAGTGTTTCCTGGAAGGTGCGCGGCGTCGGCGGATAGCTGAAGCGAACGTGGCCGTTTTCGAAATGGGCCGTCGGTTCGCCGTCGGTGATGACGATGATTTGCCGGTTGCTTCCCTTCTGCCGCCCCAGAATCTGGCGCGCCAACTGGAACCCGTGTTGCATATTGGTGCCGTAGTTATATTCGTTCCAATCGAGCGTTGGCAGTTCCGCCGGCTTGATCTCCTGCGCCAGATACGAGAAGCCGATGATGCTCAGATCGTCTCGGGGGAATTTGCCGCGGATCAGTGAATCCAGCGCCAGGGCGACCTTCTTGGCCGCATGGAAGCAGCCGTTGTAGAGCATCGACCGGCTCATGTCGACCATCAGCACGGTGCTGACCCGGGTCGCATACTCCGTTCGGTACACTTCGAAGTCGCGCGGGATCAGGCGCACTCCGCGACCTGCGTCCAATGCCTGTCCCGGCTGCTCGCCACGTTGGACGGCGTTCATGATCGTCTTCGGAATGTCGAGCAGGAAGGGATCGCCCCACTCGTAGGGTTTCGTCACATCGGTGCGATCCCCTGCTCCGCCTTCACGGCGCAGGTCGTGCTGCCCGAGTCGATCGCGCTTGAGATCGGCGAAAATGTCGGTGAGCGCCTTCTCGCCGATCTTGCGCACCCCCTGCGGCGTCAGCTCCAGCCCGCGCCGGGTGCGCTTGACGTAACCGGCTTCCTCCAGCAACCGCGTCATCTCGCGCAGTTGCTGCATGTTTTCTTCCTGCTCTTCCCCGAGCAGATCGCGCACGCGCGCTTCGTCCAGATTGGCGAGATCGTTCCAGTCGCGCACATCGCGCAGATCGCGCTCCAGCTCGTCCAGTTGATTGAGGCGCTCCATCAGGCGCATCGCCTCAGCCAAGGTCAGCGATTCCTCACCACCGAAGCGATACTGATTGCGCCACTGGTCGGGTGGGATCATGCGCCCCAGGTTTTGACCGAGGCGCTCCATCTCCTGACGAATGCCCTCGTCCTGCATGACCGACTGCATCATTTCCTGCAATTGCGCGCGCTGCTCCGCGCTCATGCTTTCCATCAGTTGGCGCATGGCTCCCATCTGGTTTTGCAGGTGCTGCATCAGATCGTCGAGATTATTCACGTTGGGACCGAAGTACTGACCCCAGCGGTGCATGAACTGCTCGAAGTTGGGATCCTCGCCGTGCTGCTGGCGCTCCAGCATCTCATTCAGCTCGCGCATCATCTGGCGGGTGTCCGCCAGATCCTCGGGCGTCATCTGATTGAGCGCCTGCTGCATCCCCTGGAACGTCTGCTGCAAGACTTGCTGCTGCAGCATCGCCAGCAACTCATTGAATTGCTGGCGCGCTTCCGGCGTCATGAAGTCGTAGTCGGTCAGTTCCCGAATCTGACCGCCGGGATCGCCGGGCAACTTGTCGAGCTGCTCCAGCTTGCGCGCGGCCATTTTCTCCAGCATCTCGCGCAGCGCGTCGCTCGGCCCCTCGCCGCTCTCGCCCTCCTGGTCGGCATCGCTCGCCTCGCCCGACTGGTTGCTTTCGGAACCGCGTTGCCGGGCGCCTTGTTGCGCGGCGTCCTGGGCGCCCTGCTCCTGGCGCCGCTCTTCGGCTGTCTTGCTGCCGGGCTCCGGGCGGGCGTCACGATCGACATCCTCGTCGGCGCTCCGCCGCGCCTCATCCAGACGTTTCTGGATGCCGTCGCGCTCTGTCTGAACCACCTGCTCCAGTTTTTGCTGGATCTCGTCCAGCATGGATCCGAGATCGTAGCGATTCAGTTGCTCCTGGCGTTGCTCACGCAACCGATCCATCAGTTCGCGCAAACCGGGCACATGCTCGCCATCTTGCCGCTCGAATCCCCAGCGGAACAATCGCTGCAGGGCGCGATTGATGTCGCCGTCCTGCATCAGGTCGTCGCTCATCGCGCGCATCAGGTCATCGGCATCGAGGGGGTTGATCTGCTGCGCGCCATCCCAACGGGAATAGCGCGCGCCAAGGCGAAAACCGGGCATCTGGGGATATCCTTTTCGGAGCGATCGGCGCGGTGGACCGCCTAGCGGCTATAACGCGCCGGCCCTCGCCCCACGTCCTTGTTCAAGCGGCGGTTCAGATGCAGTCCTTCCAGGATGAACTCGACCGCTGAGGCGACCGCCGCCGGGTTGCCGCCGACGCCGAGCTTGGACACGGCCTCGCCCACTCCGTCGAGATGGCTGAGCTGATGGACGTAATCCATCGCTGGCATCATGTCCGATGCCTCGACCGTCAACCCGTTGTCGAAGGCGAGCACCAGCCGATCGAATTCGCGCACCGAGAAGTGGCGGTTGAAGGTTGCGACAATAGCGCTCTGGATCAGCTTCTCCACGACCTGTTCTTCGCGGACCTCGCCCATGCCTTCGAGTTCGATCTTGCCGGTGGTGCTGGCCAGCACTCCTTCCAGATCGCTGACGCGAGGCGCGGACTGCCGTTCGCCTAATCGGATCGCCCGCCGCAGCGCGTTGGAGTGCAGATTCTCGTAGTTGGCTACCGACATGCGCACCGAGACACCGGAACGCTGGGAGATGTCGTGCGATCGGCGAGCGACGTGGGTCAATTCGGCCACGATCTCCTTCATGAACTCCGGTGTCGCCATCTCCACCCCGTCGGTCGTGAAAACGGCGCGCTCCTGGTCCATGATCCCGATCTCGAGATCGACCGTCTCCGGGTAATGGGTGCGGATCTGGGAACCGTAGCGGTCCTTCAGCGGGGTGATGATGCGACCGCGATTGGTGTAATCCTCGGGGTTGGCGGAGGCCACCACCAGCACATCCAGCGGCAACTGGATCTTGTAACCGCGAATCTGAACGTCGCGCTCCTCCATGATGTTGAGCAGACCGACCTGGATTCGTTCCGCCAGATCCGGCAACTCGTTGATGGTGAAGATGCCGCGATTGGTGCGCGGGATGAGTCCGTAGGAGATGGTCAATTCATCGGTCAGGTAGCGCCCTTCGGCCACCTTGATGGGGTCGACCTCGCCGATCAGATCGGCGATCGTGGTGTCCGGGGTGGCCAGTTTTTCGCCGTAGCGGCGCTCGCGCCCGACCCATTCGATGGGGGTTTCCTCGCCGCGTTCGTCGACCAGATCGCGCGCGTAGCGGGAGACGGGAGCGAAGGGATCGTCGTTGATTTCGGAACCGGCGACGACGGGGATCGTTTCGTCGAGCAGATTGACCAGACTGCGCGCCAGCCGCGTTTTGGCCTGACCGCGCTCGCCGAGAAAGATGATGTCCTGCCCGGACAAGATAGCGTTCTCGATCTGGGGCGTCACAGTCTGGTCGTAGCCGACCACACCGGGGAACAGATCCTCCCCCTTGCGAATTTTGGCGATCAGGTTGGCGCGCATTTCCTCGCGCAGCGAGCGCGGCTGATAACCGGAGGCGCGCAGCGCGCCCAGCGTCTGGGGGCGGTCGTCGTCGGGAGTTGCGGAATGGATCGCGTCGCGGGTCATGCGGCAGATTCCTCTAGGTTGGGCCGATGGGCCGGGTGTGCCGGAAGAAGGAGAGCGTCGCCTGCGGCCGGCGTACGGGGCGGTGAGGCAGTCATCGCTGCGAAGCGGCGATCCCTCTCAATGTACACGACACGCAGTCGAAACGGACTATCCGGGAACGGTCTCGCCGCCGCGTTCGTTCAGATCCGTCTCCTCCAACATACGTTCGGGCCGCGTGCCCGGTTGCTCCAGCGGGGCGACCGCAAGCGCAGTCGGGAGCGCATGCAAGATTTTGGCCGCGCCAATGTCTGCGAGCCGAGGGCACTGCGGGCGCGCCGCCGTCAGCCGCGTCAGCAGCTCCGACAGGTCCTCGTGTCCGCGCCCGAGCGCCATGATTTCGACCCCCGCCGGGGGTCGCGCCGAAAGCGCCCACAGCCCAGACACTCGGCGCAGAGCGGCCGCGGGCGGCCGCGCCGATTCCAGCGCCACGACGAGGTCGAAGGCGGCCGCGCTGGGGGCTGGCAAGCGAAGCGGCGGCGCCGTCAGCAGCCGCACGAAGCCAACCGCATCGGCGGCGTGGGCAGTGGCGGCCAACCGGAAACCGCGCTCGGTTGCCGCCAACACGCGCCCCACCCCATCTCCCCACAGATAATGCGGCAAGTGCGGGCTGATTTCGTTGATCAGGAGCACGGTTTGAGTCGGGTCGACCGTCGGATCGTTCAGTAGCGTCAGGCGGTCGTAGCAACCCCGCAGGTAGCAGCGGCGAACGGGCGACGGCAAGCGCCGGGTGAGCGCAGTGAGCAACGTCGTCTTGCCGGCTCCGCTCGGCTCCGCTACGACGACGATGGAGGCGCCTCGCGCCATCGCAGCCAGCAGCAGTGCGGCGACGGGGGCCGAGAGCGCTCCGCCTACGATCAGATCCGGCAGATCGGGCGCGGCGGGGGCGCGGCCCGCCGGATCCCACCAGCAGTAGGGGCGATCGTAGGCGGCATACGGCGGCTGCACGGTAGGCTGCCTCTCCAGGACGGGCGCCGACGGCGCAAGAATGCCACGCCGTCGGCGGTTCGTGCCGGTTCGTGTCGGGCGCTCGTCGCGGCCGAGTTGAGGTGGCATGCGCCTTGCGGTGTAGCCGGCACGAGGGAAGGGTCGCGAAGACCTCCTCTTGGCACCTTGACAACTGCTCGGGTCCGCCCCTTTCCGCGTGCTTGCCGCGCGGCGCGCCGCCTCCCCCACTCCGGCTCCGTCGGGCGGGGCGGCTCACCTCAGGAGCCACCAACCTCCTCAGTTGACCTCTCACGGACCTGGAGCAGCAGACGGAGACGGCGGGCCAGTGGCCCGCCGTCTCCGTCTGTATCACACCTGGCGTGCGGCGGCGTTTCAGGTTTCGCGGACCAGCCGAGCCACATACGGCAGATCGCGATACTGCCGCCGCAGCGTGAGACCGTAGCCGACCA
>JADLCW010000269.1 GCA_020847015.1 Thermomicrobiales bacterium
AAGAGTTTCGGCTGGGTCGATTCCTACGCCGGTTTGATTATCCCGGCCGGTACGAGCGCGTTCGGCATCTTCCTGATGCGTCAGCAGATGTCCGGGATTCCGGACGATCTGCTCGATGCCGCTCGCATCGACGGCGCGAGCGAGCCCCGCATCTTCGTGTCGATGGTGCTGCCGAACAGCAAGACGGCGCTTTCATCGCTGGCGATCTTCATCTTCATGTGGAACTGGGACAGCGTGCTCTGGCCGCTACTCGTTGCGACCGGCGACAAGTACCGTACCCTGCCGCTCGGCGTGGCGCTCTTCGAGAGTTCCTACGGCACCAACTACCCGCAATTGATGGCGGTGGCGCTGCTGGCGATGCTGCCGGTATTGATCGTTTTCCTCGTCCTGCAGCGCAATTTCATCGAGGCGATGACCATGCAGAGTATCAAGGGATGATTTGGAACGGAGGGAGCGCGTGACCACCATCGCGCGGCAACAACTGGCGTCGCTCTACGGGGGACTGGTCGTTTCGTGTCAGGCGCGGGAAACGAACCCGCTGCACGGACCACTGTTCATGGCGGCGATGGCGCAAGCGTCCATGCTCGGCGGAGCGGTCGGGATCAGGGCGGACGGCGTCGAGGACATCTCGGCGATCGCGGCCGCGCTGGGACCGGACGTGCCGATCATGGGCATCAACAAGTTCAAGATGCCAGACGGCTCGCTCTTCATCACGCCGACCGCCGAAAGCGCCCGGCAGGTGATCGCCGCCGGCGCGCGGCTGGTCGCGATCGACGGCACGAAGCGCGAACGGCCGGGGGGCGAATCGCTCCGGCAGGTGATCGAGGCGATCCACGCCGAAGGGGGCGTCGCCCTCGCCGATTGCGGCACGATGGAGCACGCCCGCTATTCGCTCGAATGCGGCGCCGACGCCATCGGCACGACGATGGCCGGCTACACGCCTGACAGCATCATGACCGCCGGGCCTGACTTCAGCCTGCTCGAGGATATGGTGCGCCGAGGCGCCGCGCCGGTCTTCGCCGAGGGCCGGTACTGGACCCCGCAGGACGCGCAGCGGGCGCTTTCCATCGGCGCGTCGTTCGTGGTGGTCGGCACCGCCATCACCAATCCGACCGAGATCACCAAGCGATTTGCCTCCGCCATGAAAGCGGCCATCTAGCCCCCGGAAAGGAACCAACCATATGTCCACGCCGGTTGATCAGTATTTCAACGCGCTCGAATCGCTGATCGGGGAGTTGCGCGATCAGGCCGAGTCGATCGACGCCGCGGCCGAGATGATCGCGGAAACGATCGCCAACGATGGCCTCGTCCATGTCTTCGGGTCGGGCCATTCGCACATGATGGCGGAAGAGGTCTTCCACCGCGCTGGCGGACTCTGGGCCTTCAACGCCATGCTCGATATCAATCTGACCGCCTTCGGCTCCTTGCGCCCGGGCGCGGTCGAGCGGACCGAAGGGTACGCGAAGGTGATCACGTCGTCGTTCGGCGTCCAGCCAGGCGAGGTGGTGATCGTCGTCAGCAACTCAGGCATCAACGCGGTGCCGATCGAGCTGGCGATGGACGCGAAGGCGCTCGGTGCGCGCACCATTGCGGTCACCTCGGCGGCGGCTTACGCGAGCGCGAAGTCGCGCCATTCCTCGGGCAAGAAGCTGGGCGACGTCGTCGACCTGACAATCGACAGCCGCGTGCCGAACGGTGATGCCGTGCTGGCGTTGCCCGGACTCGATGCGAAGATCGGCGCCACGTCCACCGCGCTCGGCGCGGCGTTGATGAACGCCATCGTCGTGGCGGCCTCGGGCAAGTTGCTGGAGCGGGGCGTGCAGCCGCCGGCGATCGTGAGCATGAACGTGCCGGGCGGCGACGAGCGCAATCGCGAACTCGAGGCCAAGTACGGGCCGCGCCTGCGCATGTTGAAGGGGTAGGCGATGGCGGACACGCGCCTCCTGCTCGGAATCGACGGCGGCCAGACCTCCACGAAGTCGCTGCTGGCCGCACCGGACGGAACGATTCTCGCGTCCGGCAAGGGACCGGCCTCGGACCACTTTCACATCGAAGGTGGCATCGAGCGCAACCGGCGCGCCATTCACGGCACAACGCGAGACGCGCTTGGAAAAGCCGGCGCGAGCGCGGACGATGTGGCGGCGGTGGTGCTCGGATTGACCGGCGCTCCGCCGGCGGGCGATGCCCGCAAACCGGTCTATGAGATCATTCACGAAATCGTCCGGCCGGAGCAGATCACCATCTATCCCGACTACATCACCAATCTGACCGGCGCGTCGTCGGGCGGAGCGGGGGTGGTGCTGGTCGCCGGCGGTGGCTGCATCGGCTACGGCGTCACGGCCGATGGTCGTGAGGGGATCGCCGGCGGGTACGGCTTTCTCCTGGGCGACGAGGGCAGCGCCTTCAAGATCGGCCTCGGCGCGATCCGGGCGGCGTCGTTCGACGGCGACAAACGGGGAGAGCCGACGGTCCTGACGCAGATCGTCTGCGACCACTTCGAACTCGGCAATATCCGGGAGATTCCCCGGGTGGTCTATAAGGCCGGGTTCGAGCGCAACCGCATCTCGCTCCTGACGCCGAAAGTGGCGGAATCCGCGGAGGCGGGTGATGCCGTCGCCGCCCGGAT
>JADLCW010000270.1 GCA_020847015.1 Thermomicrobiales bacterium
ACCGGTTCCTGTTGCTCGACCCGGAGCACGCGACGATCCCAACGTTGCTCGGCATGGTCCGCTCGTTCGTCTTCCGGCACGGCATCCGGGGGCTGGTGATCGACCCATGGAACCGGCTCGACCATACCCGGGCGCCGGGGGTGATGCTGACGGAGCACGTTCGCGATCACCTGGGTATGCTCTCCGCGTTCGCCAAACGCAAAGACATCCACATCTGTCTCATGGCGCACCCCAAGAAAACTGAGTCAGACGCCGCGTCGAAGCCACCGACCGCCTACGACATCAGCGACTCCGCCCACTTTTTCAACATGGCGGACAACATCCTCGTGGTGCATCGGGACAAGGGCGATGACAACGCCCCGGTGCAGATTCTGACCCAGAAGATCCGGCGGCAGCGGGTCGGCATGCTGGGCACGGCGTTATTGCGATTCGACCGGCTGACCGGCCGGTACTACGACCGGTGAGGTGACGGGATGCCGATGGTGAAGGTTGATACGACGTGTCCGTGGTGCGGCGCCACGGTTGAGATTGGCGGCAAGCCGAACGACGAGCCCGAGGTCACATGGCAGAGCTGCGAGTGCACGATCAACCTTGATTCGTGGCCGTCGCTGGTGGAGCTGTGGCAATGGGAGGCTGCCCGATGACCACCCCGGAACAGCACATCAGCAACGCGGTCGATAGCTGCACCATCGTCATCGAGGATGAGGACGCCCCGGTCGAACTCCGGCGCGGGGCGGATGCCGCACGGGATGTGCTCCTGGACGCGCTGATCGACCTGCGCACCGAGCGAAAGGACGAAGCGGCATGAGGACGAGCCGGGCGGTGGGGCTGGTGGCGGACGCGAGCGGGAGGAAGGTTGATGGGAACTGATATTCACATGTGGGCGGAGATTCGCAAGTCGTACCGGCACGTGACGAATGACGAGCAACGCGGTCGGTGGGAAGCCGAATGGCACACGGTCGGACGGGTGTTCGAGAACGAGTATTTCAGGGCCGACATGGTACCGACGCTTGACGAGGACGGCGAGGAATGGGGCGGGAGGTTCACCGCACATCCGTACCAGCGCCGCAATTACGACGTGTTCGCCATGCTCGCTGGGGTTCGCAATGGGATGGGGTTTGCTGGGTGCGATACCGGTGACGGTTTCGTGCCGATCGCCGAACCGCGTGGGTTTCCGGCTGACCTGTCGGTGTACATGAGGCGAGCGGCTGAGCGTGTCGAGCACACGCCCTCGTGGTTGAACCTGTCGGAACTGGAAAGCTACGACTGGACGCAACGAACCAGGCGGCGAGGGTGGGTGGAGCTGGCTGAGTTCCTTGTGTTTCAAGCTGCCGGGAAGCCTCATGAGTGGAGCGGCGGCGTCAGTGGTGGGATGGTCGCGCACGTCTCGAACGCCGAGATGGGTCAGGTTGCGGACGGAATGATCGATTTGGGAGAGAAGAGACCGTATACGCAGGTCGAGTGGGGCGTGACGTATGCGGAGGCAGCGGGATCGTTTTACACCGAGACGTTGCCCAAACTGCGCGAGATACGGGCGATGGATCGCGTGATCGACCTTCGCATCGTGTTTTGGTTTGACTCATGAACGACGCGAGCGGGAGGGGGACGGGATGAGTGAGGCAATCGTGGTGACGGATGAGGCGCGGCGCGATCTCGGTCACGCGCTCCTGGCGCTGATGTCGGATATCTCCGAGGACTGCTACTGCGCGAGTTGGCTGGTGGGTTTGGAGTACTCGCTGTGGCATGTGGTCGAGGGGGCGGATCAATTCGGGATGTGTTTCTTCGGCCCAGATGATCTGCGGGTGTCGCAACTGCGGTCGCTGCGCGATCTGTCCGGCTATTGGGCGGTGTGGAGTCACGAGGTGGGCGATGCCGTGCTCATCAGTGTCGATGAGTGGCGGTCGCGACTGGAGCACGCGGCATGAGTGAGGCGGCAAGCGTGCTGATCGTGGTGCCGGGGACACCGGACGCAGACCTGAGCCTCAACGGTCGGGTGCATTGGGCGAAGCGGTCTCGGCTGACGAAGCAATTGCGCGGCACGGCCAGACGAGCGGCGGAGGGCGTCATCGGGTGCGGGCTCGTTGACCCGGTGTTCGACGGGCCGGTGCGGGTGCGGTCGGTGATCGCGTGGGAGCCGTACCGCAAGACCGTGGACGGCGATAACGCGAGCGGGCTACTCAAGCCGATCATGGATGGGTTTTCGGACGCAAATCTCTGGCGAGATGACCGGCAATGCGTCTTCGAGCCGATCGAGCAGCAACGCGATCCGGACAAACGCGGGTATGTGGCGGTGCTGGTGATGCGCGGGGATGCCATTCTCGCGGGCGACGATGGCGCACCACGCGACGAAAGGGGTGCAAGATGACCGCTAGGACCTTGCAGGGGGAATCGGCGCGTCTCAGGCCGTCTGAGCGCGCCACGCCAACGCCGGGGAGGCTGTTGCCGTGGCGGGAGACGATCTGCGCGAGTTGCGGGTGTCCGTTCGAGCAGGCGGCGTGGCGAGCGCGGCGGCTGTGCCGGTCGTGCCGGCCATGGAAGGCGAGGGGATGATGGTGGATGACCTGCGGGAGCGGATCGCCCTCGCCATTGCGCGGGTGCCGGCGGGGAAAGCGGCGGATGCGGTGCTGGACGCGATCGCGGAGACGGCGGTGATCGTGGAGCGGGGGCGGTTCGAGCGGATTCGTCGCGTTGCCATTGCGGCTCGGTATCAGGCAACGATGTCGATCGTATATGAGGCCATTTCGTGGCAGTTTCCTGAGTTGACGGCAGCGGCGTTGAGCGTGGAACCGGGCGACCTGGAGCCGTTGCCATGAGCGACCCGATCGTGACGGCCATCCTGGCGACGGCGGACCGCATCGCCGCGGACGGACGCACCCACCGGCAACAACTGGTCGCGCTCCGCACCGCCTACGTCGAGAGCGATGCCGTCTGGCAGGAGCGGCTGGGGGCGTTGGAGCGATTGATCGCGGAGGATGAGGCGGCGGAACGGGAGGCGCGACGGGCCGCCTGGGAGCGGCGGGCGAGTGAGCGGATGGGGAGGGCGGCGGCGTGAGTGAATTCGACATCGGTGGTTGGATGGGGCGGATGGCGGAACGACACGAGCGCACCTACGGCGCCGCCTCGCGTGATTCCGGCGAGCGACTCGTGCTCAAAACCGCCTACGAAGAGCGATACGGAGCGACCATGGACCCGGCGACAACCGACCCGTTGGAACTGGCGTTGATTGACGCGATGTACGCGGAGTACCTCGGCACGCCGTCCGACCGGATCGACAGTCCGGAGACATTTTGGCCGATGGCAAAGTACATCCACCTGCCGGGGATGGCCCGCGTGGTCCTGCGGACGCTGGCCGATCGCGCCCAGTTGACGCAGGCTGCGCTTCCGTTTTCCGACGCTGCCTAGTTCCACATCGTGGAAACCGCTTCCACCAGGTGACAATGTGTTGCAAACGGAGTAGAATGCGGGTAGGGCGTGACCCAGGGAGGGGCGTGTGGCGAACGGGCTGACGACAAAGCAAGAGGCGTTTGTCGATGCCTATATCGGGGAGGCCCGCTTCAACGCCACGAAGGCCGCGCTGATGGCCGGTTACTCGGAGCGGTCCGCTCGGCAAGAGGGCAGCCGACTGCTGTCAAACGATGACATCTCCGCGCGCATAAGCGAAGAGCTGCGGCGGCGGTCGATGCCGGGCGATGCGGTGCTCGCCGAACTGACCGACATCGCGACGGCGAACTGGCGCGAGTTCGTCACCATCAAGACCAACCCCAAGACCGGCGCGCAGATCGAGGTCAGCATGGACCTCGGCGCGAAGGTCAAGTCGCTCGAGATCCTCGCCAAAGCCCACGGCCTGCTCACGGACAAGATCGACTTGACGGGCAACCTCACGGCGACGGTTGAGTTGGTCGGCGTCGCGGCGGAGGATGTGTGATGAGCCGCGAGGTTCTCCTGCCTCAGTTGACTCCGGAGGAACAGGATCGCTTTTGGTCACGGGTGGAAATCACGCCGGGATGCTGGTTATGGACTGGCGCGATCAATGAGGACGGTTACGGGCACTTTCGGTACGGCGGCATTCGCACGATGCGCAAAGCTCACCGAGTTGCGTATCGCATCATTCGCGGAGTGTTACCTGCGGGTAAGGTGCTTCATCACACGTGTGATCAACGCCGATGTGTAAATCCGGCGCATCTCGTGCCGATGACACACAAAGAGCACGCCGCTTTTACCACATATGGACATGGTAAAGCGAAGAAGGTGTGTGAGCGAGGTCACTTGCTGACCGAGGATGTCGTGATTCACAGAAACCACCATCGCTATTGCCGCCTTTGCCTCAAAGAACACCGAGCGCAATTCGGTATCGTCAATGGCGCGAATCAACATTCGTTGAAGCGTCACCGTCGAGATGAGGTCGCCGCCTAATGGTTGCCGTCGCCGTGCAGCCCACCCCGGCACCGACGACGGTTCGCTATCACCCGCGCGGCGCATCGGCGGACCTGTTCCGCCATCACGAGCCCGAGGTGATCGTCAGCGGTCCGGCGGGCACGGGTAAGACCTACGGCGCGCTCTGGCGGCTCCACCTCGCCGCGCTCAAATACCCCGGCATGCGCGGCATCATGCTCCGCAAGGTGCAAGAGGACCTGACCGCGTCGGCGCTCGTGACTTACCAGGAGCGCGTCCTGGGCGCGGGCAACTTCGGCGTCCGCGCCTACGGTGGCTCCAAACTTACCCCCGCCGCGTTCCAGTACCCCAACGGATCGACGCTGCTGATCGGCGGACTCGACAAACCCGATAAGGTGATGAGCCGCGAGTACGACCTGATCTATGTCAACGAGGCAACGGAGATCACCGAAGAGGACTGGGAGAAGCTGACGACGCGGGCGCGATGGGGCGTGATGCCGTACCAGCAGGTCTACGGCGACTGCAACCCGCAGGGGCCGGGGCATTGGCTCTACAAGCGGGCCAAAGCTGAGAAGACGACGATGCTCTTCTCGGTGCATGAGGACAACCCGGAGTTGTTCGACCCGGCCACGAAGCGATGGACGGCCAAGGGTGAGGCGTACATCGCCAAACTGGACGCGCTGACCGGGTTTCGGCGTGACCGCTTGCGGCTCGGCATCTGGCGGGCAGCGGAAGGCGTCGTCTACCCGGCGTTCAGTCGCGAAACGCATGTGCGGGAGGTCAATACCGGCGGGTGGCCCACGATCATCGGGCTCGACCTCGGCACGCGCAACCCGACCGCGATCCTGACGATCCACTACAGCGGCGACCGTATCCATGTGGGACGGGAGCACTACGAGCGGGGCATGAGTAGCGACGCGATCACCGATGCTGCCGTCGATGCGTACGTTGGCACCGGATCGGATTGCATCGTCGTTGACCCATCGGCGGCCGGTCTGATCGCGTCGTTGCAGGCACGAGGTATCACGGCGATCAAGGCGGACAACGATGTGAAGGTCGGGATTAGCCGGGTGACGTCGGTGCTTGACGACCTGACCATCGATCCGTCGTGTGAGAACCTGATCACCGAGTTCGAGTCGTACCGCTATCCGGATGGGCGGCGCGACAATAGCGACATCCCGGTCAAAGAGCACGATCACGCGATGGACGCGCTTCGCTACGCGGTGATGGCGCTGACGACGCCGCTGGATGAATCGGGCGTCGTGTACTACGACGATCCGGTCGTCGTGTCGCGATACTAGGGAGCGGACGATGAGTGTCTACACCGAATCCCCGTCCGGCCTCATGGTCCCGCTGTCCCGCAACGGCCATCTGAGCGAATCGCGCCACGCCGACGCGCTGACCATCGCGCTCTTGGAATCGCGGCTTGGGGATCTCGAACGGCAGTTGCAGGAAGAGGGCTGGACGCGGCTGGACGAGCAGGGCGCACGCGAGTTCACCCGTGCTAGCCTCGGCCGGATCATCGACCTCAGTCGCGTCATGTACTTGAAGAATCCACTCATCCGGCGCGCAGTGGACGTGGGGGCGCTCTACGTGTGGGGTCAAGACCTCACCGTGCGAGCCAAGGATAAGCAGGTCGAGCAAGTCGTCAACCGCTTCGATGAGGACAACGCCGCAACCGTCACCGGTCAGCAGGCAAGCATCCTACTCGACGTCGAGAAGCGGGTCACCGGGAACGTCTTCCTGGCGCTCTTCACCAACGCGATCACCGGCAACGTCAAGGTGCGCCCGGTGCCGGTCGAAGAGATGAGCGCGATTATCAGCAACCCGGAAGATCGCGTCGAGGTCTGGTACTACCTGCGGCAATGGACGGAGCAACCGATCGCGGGTGGTCAGGTTGAGACGCGGAAGGCGCTCTACCCGGATGTGGACTACATCCCGGAGTCGAAGCCGAACACGCTGGCCGTCGCCGATCATGGCGATGTCGAAGTGCGCTGGGACTCACCGATCCTGCATGACAAGACCGGCGCGTTCATCAACTGGCGCTGGGGCGTACCGGAGACCTACCCCGCGCTCGACTGGGCACGGGCCTACAAAGAGCAGTTGGAAGACGATGCGACGCGCTCACGAGCCCTCGCGCGGTTTGCGTGGAAGTTGAGCACCAAGGGCGGGCGGACGGGCGTGGCCGCAGCGAAGACACGCCTCGGCACCACCTACGGCACGGTGGGCAGCGGTGCGGAGACGAATCCCGCGCCCGTGGCTGGTTCGACCTTCATCCAGGGCGAAGGCGTCGATCTCGATCCGATCCGGATCGCGGGGGCCACGCTCGACCCGGAGCACAGCCACCCGGCCCGCCTCATGGTCGCGTCGGCGATGGGCTGGCCGGATACGATCCTCTCCGGCGACGTTGACCAGGGGACACTGGCGACCGCGAAGTCGTTGGACCGGCCCACCGAACTCAGTGTCGCGGAAGAACGCGAGGCGTGGAAGGCGACGCGGAAGCGGCTCTATCAGTACGCCATCGATGCGGACCTCAATGCGTCGCGCGGCATCCTGCCGAAGTCGATCACCGCCGAACAGCGCCAGGTAGACCTAAGTTGGCCGGACATCCTCGAGCCCGACGTGGTGTCGCGAGTGGATTCGGTTGCGGCAGCGGCTCCGCATCTCCCGGATGATCTCGTGACGCAGCAGATGATGACCGCGCTCGGGGTGGAGGACATCGACGGCTGGATGCAGAAGATGGCGGCGGAACGGGCCGAACGCGAGCGGAAGGCGGCGGAGATGGCGAAACAGACCCAGCAGCAGTCACCGGCACCGAACGAGCCGCCGCAACCGCCGGTCAATCAGACCGAGGCGAAGCGGACAAGCGAGAGTGACATCGACGCGGCGCTGGCGTTCTTTGATTCGGTGGCCCCGGAGTTCTCGGGGCTGTTGGATGCGAGTACGGATGGCGAGGACGAATGACCCGCCGCGCCCTGCTTGTCGTGGCCCTGTCGCTCATCCTGCGGCCCGCTGACGCATCGGCGGACCTCGCGGGGACCCGACGCCAGCGCCACGCGAACCACCGCTGTCAACTCATGGGGCGGAGTTACGAGCGGCGCGGACTGACGGCGAAGGAGCGGGCGCGGTTGGAGCGCGAAGGTGTTTAGCGCCTGATGGCATGGACCTACGATCCGACAACCCACCGCTACCGTGACGGCGAACGTGAGCTCACCGAGCGGCAGATGCTGGCGCTGCGCAACGCCATCGCGGACGGCATGACGGCGGAGTCGGCCTCACTGGCGCAACGGCTGATCGACGGCGCGCTCTCGTTGGTGGAGTGGGCTAAGGCGTTCGCCAAACTGATCCGGGCGGGCGTCGGCGCGGGCTTCCTCCTTGGCCGAGGTGGACGGGCGACGGCGGACGCGGCGGCGAAAGCGGCGCTGGCTGATCTCGTGAACACGCAACTCGCCTACGCCAAGGCGTTCGCCGCCGACGTCGGGCTACGGCTGGGCGATGGCACGGCGACGGTTGAGGGGGTGGCGGCACGGTCCGCGCTCTATGCCGGGGCCAGCGTTCAGGCGTTCGATCAGGGGCGGTCGCTCGACTGGGGGGTGCGGTTGCCATTCTATCCGTCGGATGGGGATACCGCGTGCGGCGGGAATTGCCGGTGCGCCTGGGAGATCGCGGACTTCGAGGATCGGATCGAGGCGACGTGGCACACGGAGGGCGACTCGCGGGTGTGCGATGACTGCCGGTCACGCGGCAATCGGTACGGGCCGGGTTCACCGTTCGTGCAATCGAAGGTATCGGCATGAGCGCCCTCCTGTTGCCGCCCGAGCTCTGGCAGGAGATCGTCACGTTCGTGCGCTCCGGCAAGACCGGCAAGGTGGAGCTCAGCGTCCGCCGCGGCAAGGTGACGGGCATCTCCATCGCTGCGTCGTACCAGACGGACGAATACGAGGCCGCTCCCCGGATCGTCGAACTGAACGACCCGCTGCGGCGTCAGGTACAATGCGAACGATAGACGGGTACCGCTGACACAGCGCCCCAGGGCTTGACCGCTTGGTCGCTCTGGGGCGTTTTGCATTTCGGAGGCTGAGATGGCGACATTCCTTATCGGCGGGGAGACGATCAGCGACACGAAACCGCTGCCGATCAAAGAGTACGGTGGCACCGTCTCCGTCCCCCTCAACGACGGCAGCATCACCATGAGCAGCAGCGCGAGCACCGAGATCATCGGGGCCGCCGCCGCCGGGATCAGCGAACGGGTCATCTGGATCGTCAACGAGACGGGCGTGAAGCTCCACCTCGGCTTCGGTGAGGCGGCGACCACGGCCATGTTCGGGCTCCCGGCGGGCGCGACGTACAAGACGACCTACCTCGGCGCGGTCAATGGGCGGCTCGCGAGCGGGTCGGACGCGGCGATCAGCGCGATCGCGGAGGGGCGATGATGGACGGGCCGGAGTTGGTGCTGGCAAGGGGGATCCAGCAGTTTGACGACGTATTCGAGCCGATTTCGTGGCTCGGTATCCCAACGGGGACGACCGCGCTGACGGCGAATCAGGCGTATCTCGTGCGCTTCCGCGTCGCCAAACCGATTACGGTCGCCAACATCCGCGTGTTCGTGGGATCAGCCACCTCCGGCAACCTCGACGCCGGACTCTACACCCTGAATGGCACAACCTGGACGCGCATTGCCTCGGCGGGCTCGACGGCGGCTGGCACGGCGTCCACGATGCAGACCCTGGCGCTGACGGCGGCGGTGACACTCGTCCCCGGCGTGGACTATTGGGTTGCGTTCGCCGCCGACAATGCGACCGTCACGATTCTCGTCACCGCGATTTCGCTATCCGGCGCGGGGACGATGTACAGCATTGACAACATGTCGCTCACCAAGACGGCGAGTTTCCCGCTCCCGGCAACACTGACCTCGCTCGCCGGGGTGGCGACGATGGTGATGACCCGCTTGGTCGCCGGCTAATGCCGCCCATCGCCCGTCGTCCGCCGCAAATCCTCCCGGACCTGGGCCGGGGGCCACTGATGGGCTACATCGGCGACAGTATTGAGCAGGCCAGTAGCATCAGCCCCTATCAGCATGGCGGTGACGGGTACCCGACGATGATCGGACTGCTCACCGGGCAGCGCATCCGGACCTACATCAATGCGGGGATTGGTGGGCAGACGACAACGCAGATCAAGGCGCGATTGCAGACCGACTTGATCGATCTGCATACAGTCAAGCCGGCGCGGTGCCTGGTTGGCGGCGGCACCAATGACCTCCCGGCGCTGCAAGCGGCCATGCAGACGAGTGAAGCGGCGGGTATCGCGCAAGCCGAGATCACCTGGTCGAATCTCGCATGGATGTACGATCGCTGCCGCGCGGCAGGGATTGAGCCGATTGGTCGCACGCTTCCACCGCGTACCAGTTTCGCGAGCCAAATCGCCTACCTCAACGCAGGTATCCGGCGGCTGTGCGAGCGGCGGGGGATGCATTGCCTCGACATCCATGGCGCGCTGGTCATCAACGATGGGACGGGTGGATACATCAGCGGGTACTCGGCGGACGGCGTGCATCCTGGTCCAGCCGGCGTGCAGGCAATTGCGGCTCGTGCAATCGCCGACCTCATGCCATCGTTCCCGGCGGGCGGACCGCTGCTTGCTCGCAGCAACAATTCCGCCGAGAACCTCGTCAATAACGGGCTATTTACCGTTGACGCCAACCTGGATGGCGTAGCCGACAATTGGTCAACGAGTGGGACGGACGGAACCGCCACGTACACCATTGAGTCCGGCGATACCAACATCGTTGGCAATTGGCAGGTGCTCGAAACGACGGTCCAAGGATCAGGCTCGCGCACATTCTCTCAGTTGATCGGGTCGCCCGGAGCACGGTACGCGGTCGGTGACGTCCTTGAGTTGTGCGGACTCATTTCCACCGATATCGAGAGCGGCGGGTCGAAACCAACGATCAAGGTGACGTTTGCCAACGGCACCCCGTATTCGAGTGCGATTGCGGTTTACATTCTGAGTTCGGATGTCACACGCGCGGTGTTTTGGGTGCGCGTTCCGGTTCCGAGCGGGACGACCTCATGCTCGCTGCAATTGATCAACTCCGAGGCGAGCCCGCGCGGAACTGGGACGGTGAAGATCGCGCAAGTGACGCTGATCAACCTGACGCGGATGGGGCTGGGCACGAACAGCGATCTGAGGTTGACCGCATGATCACCGCCATCGTCTCTACCGCCGTCTACCTCAAGCCGGAACTGTTGCTCGACGCGAACGGCGATGCCGTCACAACCAAGGTCAACGGCGAATGGGCGAAGACGGCCCGCCTGCTGGGCACCGCCACCACGGCCACGCCGGCAATCACCCACGTCGCGGGCGGCGTCTACGACATCTCGGTCACGTTCTCGGCCATTGGATATTGGAGCGTCGAGTACAGCGTCACGGTGGACGGTGAGACGGTCTTCTTTGACCCCGTGCTGGTCCGCGTCATCACCGCCGCCCAGGCCGACCCAGCGGCGGCGCTCTCCGGTGTGTCGGTCGTCACGGTATCACCGATCGACACCAGTAACGATCGCATCACGCTTGTGCGCGGTGATGCGTATCTCAATGCCGATGGCCGCGCCGTCGCGTTCACGGTCACGAGTCCGAGCCTGGTCGGCGCGACCGCGACGTTGGTCTTCCGCACCTATGCCGGCGTGGAAGCCCTTAGCAAGGCGATGACGATCTCCGGCACGACGGTCCGCGTGGATCTGACGTCCGTTGAGACTGCCGCGCTGACCACCGGAACGCCCATCTATAAGTACGAGGTCGTTGCCACGCTCTCCGGCGGATCGACGGCCACCCTCGCGCAGGGCGTTGTCTGGGTGCAAGACTAACAGCGGTTGGCTTGACATCGCCGCCGTGTTCCGTCAGTATTGACCGTAAGTAAATGGGTACCGCTGACACAGCGCCCCAGGTTGCGCCGGATTCCCCGGCCGCCTGGGGCGTTTGGCATTTAAGGATATGCGGATGCGGCTTCTCACTCACCTCTACGGATCGCTGGCTGAGGCCGACTACGCGCAGCTTGCCGAGTCCGCCACGGAAAGCCATGTGTCGGATTCGTTCCTCGAAGCCCTCCAGATGAGTCACGGCGATCTGGCCACGCTGCTCCGCTCCGCTCTCCAAGCCGAGCATCGCGGCGACCGCACCTACGTGTGGACGCGCGACGTCTACGACGATTCGGTCGTCTACGAGGTGAGCACCGAGGATCAGACGGCGCTCTACCAGCGGTCCTACACCGTGGCCGATGGCGCGGTGACGCTGGGTGACGCCTTCCCCGTGATCGCGGTCACGCAGTACGTCCGGGCCGAACAATCGTCCGTGACGGTCCCCGCCATGCCGATTACGCAGGTGAGCGCCCCGGCCCAGGAGTCCGCCGAACTGACCGGCGAACTCGTGCCGCTGGTCGAGAAGGCGGTCAAGGCGGACGGCCAGATCAAGATCAAGGTGATTCAGGCCGGGCAAGGGTCGAGCGGTTACTACCCCGACGACGTACTCAAACGGGACGGCCCCAAGGCGTTTGTTTCCGGCCTCCATATGCACCTGGATCATCCCAGCGTCAGCGAAGAGAGCGACCGCCCGGAGCGCAGCGTCACGACGCTGGCCGGCACGCTCACCAGTGACGCGCGCTGGGAAGAGCACGGACCCGCCGGGCCCGGCCTGTATGCCGATGCCAAGGTGCGGTCGGACCTTGCGCCGTTGATCGAAGAGCTCGCGCCGCACATCGGCGTCAGCATCCGCGCGCTCGGCAAAGCGGGAACCCGCGACATCGACGGCAAGAAGGTCCGCACGATCGAGGCGATTGACCAGGCGCGTTCGGTGGATTTCGTCACGGTCGCGGGCGCGGGCGGCAAGGTGCTGGATTTAGTCGAGTCGGCCCGTTCGCGCCGGGCACAGCCAACGGAAGGGAACAACGACGTGAAGGAACTCGAAGAGGCCCAGGGGCGCATCAAGACGCTGGAAGAGACGATTGCCGAGCAGGGCAAGGTCATCGCCCGCTTGCACGAGGCCAATGTGCTCCGTGAGGCGCACGGCATCGTGATCGAGGCGCTGGCGGCCACGTCGCTGCCCAAGCTCACCCGTGAGCGGCTGGCTGGGTCGCTCACGGCGAACGCCACGATCAAAGACGGCGCGCTCGACCGTGAGGCGCTGACGGCGGCGATTGAAGCGGCGGTCAAGGACGCGGCGGCGGAGCTCGCCGAGGCGACCGGCAGCAATCCGGTGCGCGGCATGGGCGGCGGCCCGATCACCCCGCCGGAGACACCGACGATCAAAGAGAGCCAGGAGCGGATCAACGCCGCGTTGGCGGGGCTGTAACCCGGCGCTGCCGGATAAGGAGCGGACATGGCGACGAATTTGGTTCGCGATCTTCACGAATGGCCGACGCTGCCGGTGGCGTGCTCGCACCCCACCACCCCGGCGTCCGGCGATCCGGTGCGCGTCGGCAGCCTGACCGGCGTCGCGTTGACGGATGAGAGCGATGGCGGGAACGCCACCGGCTACACCACCGTTGACTTCGGGTTCCGCGTCTGGGACCTGACGGTCGATGACAACGAGGGCACCGGGATCGCGGTCTGGGACCCGATCTACTACCACGATACCGGCACCGGGACCGGCTCCGTCAACCTGAACAACTCCGCCACCAGCAACGACGGCTTCTTCGGCGTGGCGCTGGAGACGGTTTCGGCGAACGCGACGACCCTGATCAACGTGCTGCACCTGCCGTACGCGCTGGCAATCGCGCTGGCGAATGGCGCGGTGGACACGGCCCAACTCGCGGCGGAAGCGGTCACGACGGCGAAGATCGACCCAACGGTGATCAACTTCGCCGAGGTCACGCTGACCAGCGCGCAGGTGAAGGCGCTCAAGGCAACGCCGATCTCGTTGGTCGCCGCGCCGGGCGCGAACCTCGCCATCGTGCCGGTGGCGATCAACCTCGTCGTCAACTACGGCGGCACCAACGCCTTCACCGAGTCCGCCGACGATCTTTCGATCTGCTACGCCACCACGCCGGGCTCGAATGAGATCAAAGAGATCGAATCGACCGGCCTGGTCGATCAGACGAACGATGAGTGGCGCTACATCACCTTCGAGCACGCGGAGACCTTCATCCCGGTTGAGAACGATGCGGTCGTGATCACCAACCTGGATGACGAGATCGCGGGCAACGCCGGTGGCGACAACACCATCGCCGTCCGCCTCTACTACCGCGTCGTGCCGACCGACGTCTAGGGACTTGCCGGGCAGATGCCCAAGGGAGAATCGCGGTGACTGATCAGACGTACCAACCGGTGTCGGCTCCGGCCGATTTCTTGGACGGGTTCCGCCGGGTGCCGCGCGCTCCCCAGGGACGGATGTCCGAGGCCCAGGCCGCACGAGTGGCGGCGCGGGAAGCCCGCGTCGCGGCGGCGGCGGAATTCATCGCCGACCTCATCTCCGGACGGGCGCGGGCCTACTACCTGCGGGAAGTGCTCGCCCCGTCCAGCCCGGAGATGATCCGGGTGATCGAATCGAACTACCCCGGCGTCATCGCGCCGCGGGTCATTCAGGAGAGTGCGCGGGGAATCGACCTTGACGAGGCGATGAGCATCTCCGACTTCCCGCTCCTGACCGGCGACGTGCTCGAACGGACCATGCTGGCGCGCTTCGCCGAGGTGCCCCAGGTCTGGCGGCAGTACATCGACGTCGGCGCGCCGCTCCGGGACTTCCGCGACATCAAGATGCTCGAGACGACCGGCGGCAACGAAGAGTACGAAGAGATTTCGGATCTGGAGGGGTTGACCTACACCTCCATCGCCGAGAGCTCCCAAACGATGTCGCCCGCGCTCTACGGCAAGGCGATGCGACTCTCCTGGCGCTTGATGATGAACGACGACCTGGACGCCTTCAGCGTCATTCCCCGCGCGCTCGCGCAGGGCGGTCGCCGCACGATCAACAAGTTCGCCACCGATCTGCTCTTCGACTCCACGGGGCCGGACGCCACGATCTTCACGACCGGCCGTGGCAATCGCCTGACCGGGAATCCGGCGCTCTCGGTGACGTCGCTTGCGGCGGCCATCACGGCGCTGATGAGCTTCACCGACAGTACCGGCGAACCGATCAACGTCGATGGTGTCCGCCTGGTCTACGGGCCGGGGCTGCATACCACCGTGCAGAACATCCTCAATACGCTCAGCTTCGACGCCACGACCGACGCGGGCGCGGCATCCAACCGCACGATCCGGGTCAACAACTGGATGACCTCCGGCATCACCCCGGTGATGGACCCCTACATCCCGGTCGTGGTCACCGGCGGCAACGCGGCTACGAGCTGGATGGTGACGGCGGCTCCGAACGCCAGCCGGCCGCTGGCCCGGATTCGCTTCCTCCAGGGCTTCGAGCAACCGGCCCTCTACCAGAAGGCCCCGAACACCCAGCGCGTCGGCGGCGGGCTCGATCCGGAGATCGGCGACTTCCAGTCGATGGCGTCCGAGTTCAAGGGCCTGGTCGCTTTCGCCGGACTTGCAGGGATTGAGTACAAATCCGGCGTCGCCAGCAACGGGTCCGGGAGCTAACGGCGATGCCTGACCGACCGCTGCCGCCTGCCGTCACCAGCGCCGATCTCCGGCTCGACGCCATCCTCGATGAACTCCGGGGATTGCGCGCCGATCTGGAGCGTGCGCCGGTGGCGCTGCGGCAGCGGGTCGATCAGATCACGGCTGGCTTGGAGCAGGTTGCGGACGGCGCGACGGTCGAACTCCGCGAACCGGAGCCGCCACCCCGTCCGGCGAAACGAGCGCGACGATGACCTGGAGCCTGGACGAATCCCTACCGACCGCTAAGGATCGCGTGCGCGTGCTGGTGGGGGATACCGATGCCACGGACCCGCTCATCTCGGATGAAGGGATCGCGGTGTTTCTCTCCGGCGGGGCGCTGGAACAGACCAGTGAGCGGTTGGCCGCGGCGGAAGTCGCCACGGCCATCGCCGCGAAGTTTGCCCGCCGTCCGCTCGGGATGCGCGCGGGCGGCACCGAGGTCAACTGGGGCGTGATGGTCAACCGCTATACCGACCTCGCCAAACAACTCCGGGAGGCGGACGCCGCCAGCGAAAGCATGGACGGGTTGTTCGACTGGGCCGAGATGGTGATCGAACCGTTCGGCGCGCGTGAGCGGCTGGACGCGGAACTGCTCAGGAGCGGGCTGTGATGGCGGCGAGTGAGATCAAGGTAGAAGTTCGGATGCGTCGG
Organism: Thermomicrobiales bacterium; assembly: GCA_020847015.1. Lineage (GTDB taxonomy): Bacteria > Chloroflexota > Chloroflexia > Thermomicrobiales > UBA6265 > CADCWF01. The sequence continues at coordinate 15,645 of JADLCW010000270.1, forward strand.
ACCTGGCCGGTAACGAAACTGATGTGGCTCTGGAATGCCTGTGCGGCGATTGCCCCGGTATCTACCGAGCGATTCGTCTACTGGCTGACGGAGCGCGTCGTCGTTGCGGAAACGCGGTGCTGCGGGCGCGATTGGCAGCGGAATAGGTTGACGTTGTGAGCATCGGGACCATCGTGACCGCGATGACGGCGGACCTGACGACGCTGCTCTACAAGAGTTGCCAGCGGAAGGTCCCATCGCTCTCCACCAGCGACGAGACGTGGGCCAATAGCGGCAGCGCGTTTGCCTGCATGTACGAAGAGACCGCACCGGCCGCTCAGGGCACGCTCGACTACGACGCGGGCGCGGGCTATGGCTTTGACGTGTGGATGGCTCCCACCCAGACCGTCAACGCGGGGGACCGGATCGTGGTGGATGGCATCACGGTCAAGGTGCTGGAAGCGGCCACGGTCGGCGCACCCGGTCCGTTGAAGCGCGTGCGCACGCAGAGGTTGACGTAATGGTCCAAAGCGCGCTGCACATCGACACAACCGAGATCACGCGCTTGGCGCAGGCGTTCGGAGGAACGGTTGCGGATCGGATCGTTCGAGACGAACTGACGACCGCGATGGTGTTGAGCAACGAGGATGTACGCGATGCGGTCAACGCGCGGGTCAAGCATAAGAGTGGCACCTACCGCCGATCGTTCAAACTCCGTGTCCAGGTAAGCGGAAAAAGCATCGTCGGCGTTATCACCAACAATGCGCGGTCCCTCGCTGGATTCGTCTACGCCTGGACGCTGGAACACGGGCGGGGACCGGTCTTTGCGAAACGGGCAAAGGCGCTGCGTTTTGTCATCAATGGCCGCGTGATCTATCGCAAGAGCGTTGGACCAGCGAAGGCGCAGCGTCCGATGGAGTACGGAGCCCGTGACGCCGAGCCACAGATCGTCCGCCGTTTTGACGTGGCGCGGGATAAGATCGCCGCTCGATTCGAGTCGCTACGGTGAGCCTCGCGACCATCGTCGCGGCCCTGCGGCCCGTGATCGACGCGGTGACCGGGATCGCGGCGTGTTATCCGCGCATCCCGGAGACGCAACCGCCGGTCGATCCGTTCGCGATCATCGAGACGGCGAGCGGGTCGGTCATCGATGCCGGCGCGGACTTCGACAAGCTGACGTACGCGGTCAACGTCTACGTGATGACGAAGCGGAATGGTGATCTGTGGGCGGAGCAGGGCGTGGTCCTGCCCTACGTGAACAGCATCCCCGACGCGCTCCGCTCGGCGTTCACGCTCGGCGGCCTGACCTATGGCACGCGCTACGGCGACCCGGCGTGGGAACTCGTGGACGCGGAGATCGACAACCAGAACTATCTCGGCGTCAAGTTCGCCCTGCTCTACAAGGAGCGGGCGGTCGCGACGTTCAGCGGGTGAGGACGATGAGCAAAGCAGACCGACCGAACCGGCTCTATTTCATCGGGCAGTACGACGCCGATGGCCGACCGCTGGAGTATTTCGGTGGGATGCCGGGGCAGTACGACCCAATCCCCGCGCGCGACATGACGCCGGAGGATGTCGCGGCGCTGACGGAGGCGCAATGGGAATGCATCGAATCGCCGACCGGGAAGCGCCTCTATCAGAAGACCGAGCCGAAACGCGAGCGCGACGATCGGGCAACGGTGAAGCCGGACCCCGCGAGTACCGATGCCCATACTGCGACCGGCTCGTCCTGAGAGGGAACTTCACCGGCTGGGCCGAAGGGTTCTGTGAACGGTGCCGCAAGCGCCGATCGTTCAA
>JADLCW010000271.1 GCA_020847015.1 Thermomicrobiales bacterium
GGCGGTTGCAGCCGCCGTCGCTGGCGTCGGGTCATCCGCTCGGCACTGATGCGCTCGGCCGCGACATTCTGGCGCGACTGCTGGTCGGGGCGCGCATCTCCCTGCTTATTGGTCTCGCCGGGGCGCTGGTGGCGGGCGCGGTCGGAGTGGTGCTGGGGGTGCTGGCCGGCTGGCTGCCGGGTCGGGTGGACGTCGCGATCGCCTGGGCGATCGACGTGCAGATGGCGCTGCCGTTCGTAGTGGTGGCTATCGTCGCGACCGCCACCTTCGGTCCGGGGTTACGCAATGTGTTGCTGACGCTGACCGTCACTGGCTGGGTGGGGTATGCCCGCGTCATGCGATTGCAGACACGCTCGCTGCGCCGGGCGCAGTGGGTGGAGGCGGCGACGGCGTTGGGAGCCAGCCCCATCTGGCAAATCACCCACCATGTCGCCCCGCATTTGGCTGGAGTGGCGGCCATCCTGGTCACGCAGCAGGTGTCGGCCATGATCCTGTACGAAGCCTCGCTCAGTTTTCTTGGACTTGGCGTTGGCGGCGATGCGATTACCTGGGGCGGGATGGCTGCTGAAGGACGCGATCTGCTGCTGACCGCACCGTGGGTTTGCCTGATTCCGGGCGGAGCGGTAGCGGTCGTGGTGTTGGGTTTGACGCTGTTGGGCGATGCGGTCGCCACTGCGGGACCGCGGATGCGCCGTTAGGCGATGGAGCGGCTGCGGTGGCGACCGCGGCGGGAAAGGATAGAAGATGTCTGGTTTGTTGGCCCGGCGGATGGATCGGCGGCAGGTGTTGGCTGGCGCGGGGGGAGGCGCATTGGCGGCGCTTTGGGAGACCGGGCGCATTCGGCTGGCGATGGCGCAGACGCCGCCCGCCACGATGGTCGACGCGCTCGCATTCGACCTCGCTACTGAGCCGCCGACATTGGACCCCGCGACCACCTACGATGTCGATGGCTGGTCGGTGGTCCATTCCATCTACGATGCGCTGGTGCAATACGGTCCCGATGGTGCGCTGCAGCCGCTGCTGGCCGAGTCGCTGACATCGCCCGACCCCCTGACCTGGGAGGTGAAGCTGCGGGAGGGTGTGACATTCCAAAACGGCGAACCGTTTGACGCCAAATCAGTTGCCTTCTCGGTGCAGCACATCACGGACCCGGAAACCAAATCGCAGGTGGCCGGCAACTTCGCCGTCATCGAGGCGGTCGAGGAAATCGATCCCCACAGGGTCCGGCTGAAGCTGACGGCGCCGGCGCCGTGGTTGCCCGCGCAGATGGCGGCCTGGTTGGTGATGCTGCCGCCAGTCTACGCCGCGGACCCGGCCAATGATTTTGCCAACAACCCGGTCGGCACCGGGCCATATCGGTTCGCTGGGTGGGATCGGGGCGTCGAAGTGCGACTGGAGGTCAATCCCGACTATTTCACCAACAGTCCGAAGGGAACACCAATCGCTCGCGCGGTTCGCTATCACTGGGCGCCGGAAGCGACGACCCGGGTATCCGATCTACTCTCTGGAGCGAGCGATCTCATCCGCGACGTGCCGGCTGACCAATTGGCCCCGGTGGAGAGTGCAGCGATCGTCATCGCCCAGTCGATTTCCGGTTCGGCATGGGTGCGCATCCCGACCGATGTCGCGCCATTCGACGATGTGCGGGTGCGGCAGGCGCTCAACTATGCGGTCGATGTGGACGCCATCGTGCAGGCGCTGCTGGCTGGCCACGGGCAGCGCCTCGCCAACTTCTTCGTGCCGGGAGGGCTCGGTTTCGATCCGGAATTGACCCCGTACCCCTACGATCCGGGCAAGGCGAAGGCGTTGCTGACGGAGGCGGGATATCCGGACGGCTTCGACACCGAGCTTGCCTACACGTCGACCGAACGGATGGAACTGGTGGCGGCGGTGGCGGGGCAGTTGACTGATGTCGGCGTGCGAGCCAAGCTGACGCCAGTCGAGAAAGCCACCTTCAACGCCACCTGGACCGATTCCTCGGTGGCCCCTTTGCGCTACGCCACCTGGCGGCCGATGTTCGACCCGTACACACTGTTGAGCCTGCTTGTTTCCAACGCCGGGTTTCTTTCTCGCTACGATAACCCGAACGCGCAGGCAATTCTCGATGCGGCGGCGATCGAAACCGACTCGGGCAAGCGCGCCGCGGAGTACCGCGAACTCGGCCAGATTCTGCGCGATGAACCAGCTGCCATCTATCTGTTCGACCTGACCGAGTTCTACGGCGCCTCGCACGATCTGCCGCCCTGGACTCCTCGCGCCGATGACTATCTCATCCCTACCGTGGTTTCCAAGTGATGGGCCGAGGCAAGGCAACGTGATGAACGGAACGAATGCGGCAGAGCGGCGACCGCCGGAGCCGGAAGCGTTGACGGTCGACGCCGGCGGCGCTGCCGCTCCGCTGGCGACGATCGAGCTGGATGAGACAGGCGACCCGATATCGCGATCTGGGCGACGTGAGCTGGGAGCCATCTTGCGTGGGCGGCGGTCGGTGCGCGCATTTCGCCCCGACCCGATTCCGCGCGAAATTATCGCGGCGGCGATTGAAGCAGCGGGGTGGGCGCCGTCGCCGCACGGCACGCAGCCGTGGCGCTTCGCCGTGGTCGAGTCGGCAGCGCGGCGGATGGCGCTGGCCGATGCGATGGCGACGCCGTGGCAGGTGCAGCTCGACCTGGATCGACAGGACCCCGCGGTGGCGGCGCGGCGGTTGGCGCGCAGTCGAGAGCGACTCACTACGGCTCCGGTCGTGGTCGTCGTTTGCCTCTATCTGGAAGATTTGGATATCTATCCGGATGCCGCGCGGCAAGAAGCGGAGCGGATCATGGCGATCCAGAGTTTGGGCGCGGCAACGCAGAACTTCTTGTTGGAGGTGTATGCGGCGGGGCTGGACGCGGGTTGGATGTGCGCGCCGCTGTTCTGTCCGGATATCGTGCGGGAGACACTGGGGTTGGCGCCAACCCTGCATCCGCAGGCGATGCTGCCGGTCGGCTACGCGGCGGCAGATCCGGTGCGCCGCCCGCGCCGAACGACATCGGAGTTGATCGTAGTGTGGGAGTAGGGCGTCGCGACATATCACTCGACACGGCGACGCAAACTGATAGCAAAGAAAGCGGGGAGGGCGACGGCATGCCGTTTCCCTCCCCGCAGCGAAGCGCTACGCCACCCCGCACCAGTCGAGCAGGAACGCCCCTAGCACCTTGGCTGTGGGAGCCAGCGAACGAAGATCGAGCCATTCGTCGGCGGCATGACCGGCGGCTCCGTCCGCTCCGTAGCAACCGGCCGGCATCCCCCGGAAGTTGAAGTAGCGCATGTCGTTGATGCCGGTGCCGGAACGCGGATCCATCGGCACGCCGGTCACGCGCGTGTGCCAACCAGCCAACATCTGCACCGACGGCTCGGTCATCGACACTTCGGAGCCGGCGCTGCCAAAACCATCGTAGGTGATGATGGGCGGATGCTCGCGCAACCACTCGTCGCCTTGGGCGGCCTCGTGCATGGCAGCCTCGATGGCGGCGCGCGTTTCGGCCACGCTTTGGCCGGGGTAAAAGCTGAGACGGCAGTGCAGTTCACAACTCCCGGGCACGGTGCTTGGCCAATCTCCGCCCTGGA
>JADLCW010000272.1 GCA_020847015.1 Thermomicrobiales bacterium
CGCTCTGCTCGAATTCCTTGACCATCTGTTCGCAGGCGATGTGGTAGCGCTTGCGGGCGACCACGATGTCATATTCCTGCTCGCGGCTGGTGACGAACAGCACCCGGTTCTTGAACTTCAGCGCGTTGTAGAAATCCTCCAGCAGCGTGCTGCCGGGGGCTTCCGGGCGGGCGACGATCAGCGTGGTGCGATCCTGGGTGATGGCGACATCGCGCAGATCGGGCAGCGCGTCCACCTGCTGGTAGACGTCGCGCGTCTCCGGCTCGAACAGCGCCGCGACGCTTTTGGCGATCTCGTTGCGCACCGTGTCGCCGGGGATGTTCTTGACGCTGCTTTCCAGCCGGGCGCGCACGTTTTCGGTGGTGCGGAAGAGAATCCGGCTGTCGGCGGTGGCGTGCAGATACCAGGCCCGTTCCAGCAGAGCGTCCAGCGCGGAGTTGAGATTGCCGATGTCGCGGCCGGGGCTGGCCAGAAAGGTGATGATGTCGGCGCGGGTCAGCCCGAGGGTCGGGTTGGTCGCCAGCGACAGCGACGACATCAGCATCAACCGGGCGGCGTCCCGGGCGTTGTGGCCGCCCTGGCCGGCGTCGATGATTTGGGCCACGGCGTCGCCGGTTTGCCGGGCGATGTCGTGCGCGATGGCGTTGCCGAAGCGGTCGTTGATTTTCTCCAGTTCGGAGGCGAGCCGCGGGTTGGCGGGGTCGACATCGTGGGCGCCGATGAGATAGCGCTCGCCGGCGAGATCGCTGCTCCAGAGACTGGCGACCACCTGGCGCATGATGCGGATGAGGGCGCGCGTCTGCTGGTAGCCGGGGTTTTCGCGGAAGCGGGCGAAGATGTCCTGCATGGCCGGGTGGAACGGGTAGGTCCGGCGGATGGCGGTTTGCAGTTCATCGGCGCGGTCGGTGGGGATGTCCAGCGCCTGGCTGGCGTCCTTGATGGACTGGCGGACAGCGGCGGCGATGTCGGCGACGACCGCCTCGGACGGGAGTGCGGCGAACAGCCGGGTGCGCAGGATGTCGTACAGCTCGGGGGTGTCCAGCCGCACCGGGCTGATGGTTTGCACGATGCGCTCGGCTTCCTTCTTCATGTCGCCGAGTACGCCAGAGAGGCGCTCGTCGGCCAACGCATAGGCGGAACTGCTGAGATCGGTCAGCACCAGGGTGACATTGGGCAGTTTGCCGCTGTTGATGGCCGCCAGCAGATTCGCCAGCGCCGATTGGGTGGCGTGGGCGAGGGTGCTTTGCCCGAGCGGGACTTGCAGCATCTGATTGAGATAGGGCGGCAGCTCGTCGATGAGAATCAGAATGGGTTCGCTGCCGCGCAGGAGCGCGACCCAGTCGCGTTCGCCGGGAGCGCGCAGCGGCGCATAGAATCGGCCGAAAACCTCCGCCTTGCCGAGCTTCTCCGCCAATTCGCCCCAGATGCCGTAGTCCGGAGTTTGGCGACCGCTGAAGGTGAGCACGTTCACCGGACCGAGATCGCCGCGCACCTCGGCGAAGCCGCCCATCACGCACGAGCGCAGCGCCGGTTCTCGGGCGAGCAGACCCAACGCCAGCAGATTGTGGGTTTTGCCGCCGCCCATCGCCTGACTGAGCAGGAAGGCTCCGCTGGCGTCGGGGTTGCTGCCGTCCATGCGCGAGAAAACGTCGGTCAGGAGCTGGCGCATGCCCGAGGTCACGAAGTTCTCGGCGAAGAAGGCGGCGGCGTCGAGGTCGCCGAGATCGTCGAGGCTATAGACCGTGTCGCTGGCGTGCGCATCGAACACCGAGTCGCGCGGCGTGCACGCAGCCATGAGCGAAGGGATCACCGGTGACCTCCCGATCGGGTTGTCGCGCGGCGGTGCGAACCGCCGGTCGTGTGATGCAATCTCGCCGCTGATTGTGCCATGCCGGCCATGCGCGCGCATTCCGCGCCGGTTCCGCCGGGTTCTGAACGGCCCGGAACGGCGGCAGGGATGAAGGCGATGGCGCATCGTCGCTGGCCAGCCGTTCGCTGAATCGGATTGCGATAGACTCCCCGGCGCCAGAGGCGGCGCTGGCATGTCCTTTGCACCGTCGGAACCGGACCGCTGCGCGTTCGCGATGCGCGGCGATCGTATCGCGGGAGGAGGGGACGACGTGGCATCATCCGCCGCGCACATCGACGGCGGCGGACGACGCGCGCCTCGCCGCGTGGCGAGGGTCGCCGGAGAGCGCCGCCGGTCGCTGCGGATGGGGTCTGCATGACCGTAGGGCAAATTCTCCCCGACCACCACGTCGGCCCCAAGAGTTCCCTTGGACGATGGCTGCTGGAGGGCAGCCCGGAGGAGGCCGCGGGTGTTCAGCCCCGCGAGGGTCAGCATCCCCAGCATCCGTGGTGGCAGGTCATGTGCCTGACCGGTCTCGACTATTTCTCCACCCTGGGGTACCAACCGGGCATCGCCGCATTGGCCGCCGGGCAACTCGCTCCGCTGGCCACGCTCATCCTCGTGCTGATCACACTGTTCGGCGCGCTGCCGATGTACAAGGTGGTGGCCGACCGCAGCCCCCACGGCGACGGATCGATCTCGATGCTGGAGCGGCTGCTGCCCTGGTGGCAGGGCAAACTGTTCGTGCTGGCGCTGATCGGGTTCATCGCCACCAGCTTCGTCATCACCATCACCCTGTCGGCCGCCGACGCCGCCGCTCACATCGACGAGAACCCCTTCTCTGGGCCGCTGGCCGGGCACGCGCTGCCGGTCACGCTGCTGCTGGTCGGGTTGCTTGGCGCGGTGTTCCTCAAAGGGTTCTCCGAGGCGATTCGCATCGCCATCGGGTTGGTCGGCGCCTACCTCGCGCTCAACGTGGTGGTCATCGGCGTCGGGTTGTGGCAAGTGATCCAGCATCCCGAAGTGGTGGCCAACTGGCGCTCGCTGCTCGCCACCGACTATGGCAACCCGCTGCTGATGGTGGGGCTGGCGCTGCTGCTGTTCCCGAAGCTGGCGCTCGGGTTGTCCGGGTTCGAAACCGGCGTGCTGGTCATGCCGCTGGTGAAAGGCGATCCGGACGACGACCCGGCGCACCCGCAGGGACGCATCCGCAACACCGGCAAACTGCTGACCCTGGCTTCGTCGATCATGAGCGTGATGCTCATCACCAGCAGCATCGCCACCACCCTGCTCATCCCGCCGGAGGCCTTCCAGGAAGGCGGACCGGCCAACGGTCGGGCGCTGGCCTATCTGGCGCACCAGTACCTCGGGCTTGGCTTCGGCACCGTCTACGACGTCAGCACGATTCTCATTCTCTGGTTCGCCGGAGCCTCGGCCATGGCCGGGCTGCTGAACGTGGTGCCGCGCTATCTGCCGCGCTACGGCATGGCCCCCGACTGGGCCCGCGCCACTCGTCCGCTGGTGCTGGTGTTCACCGCCGTCTGCTTTGTCGTCACCATCATTTTTCGCGCCGATGTCGACGCCCAGGCCGGAGCCTACGCCACCGGGGTGGTGACGGTGATCACCTCGGCCACCATCGCCGTGGCGCTCTCGGTCAAGCAGCGAGGGTTGTTCTGGAGCACCATTCGGTACGGCGTGATCGCGCTCATTTTTGCCTACACCACGGCGGTGACGGTGTTCGGCGCGCCGGATGGGCTGCGCATCGCCGCCATCTTCATCGCGTCCATCATCATCGTGTCCCTCATCTCCCGCTCGGCGCGCTCGACCGAGCTGCGCGTCACCGAGGTGATTTTCGATGAAGCGGCGTCGCGCGCCATTCAGGAGGCGGCCGCGCACGGCCCCATTCGCCTGATCGCCAACCACCCCGACGAGCGCAACTCCCGCGAGTACCTGCTCAAAGAGCGCGAGGAGCGGGAGGCGAGCCACATCCCGCCCGAGGACCCGGTGTTGTTCCTGGAAGTGACCGTGCGCGACGCCTCCGATTTCAAGGGGATCGTGCGCGTCTCCGGGCATGAGGTGAGCGGACACCACGTGCTGCGCGCCGAGGGCGCCTCCGTGGCCAACACCATCGCCGCCGTGCTGCTTGCGATCCGGGACCGCACCGGGCGGCGGCCGCACGCCTATCTCGGCTGGTCGGAAGGCGATCCGCTCAAGTATCTGGCGCGCTTCATTTTGTTTGGCGAGGGCGACATCGCGCCGGTCACCCACGAGGTGCTGCGTCAGGCCGAACCGGATCCTGGTCAGCGCCCAGCAATCCACGTCGGCTAGCGAGACCGGACGCCGGGAGAAACACGAGGTCCAGCATGCATGCATTCAGCGGAAAATCGGTGCGCGTCGCCGCCCTCGCGGGATTCGTTGCGGCCGCCGCCATTGGCGCGGCGCGGCGGCGAACGAACGAACCCATTCCGGAAAACCCAACGGACATCCGCCACCGGGTCGTCGTGCTCGGGGCGGGATTCGGCGGTCTGGCGACCGCGCTGGCGCTGGATCGCCGGCTGGGCGCCCGGCGCGACGTCGATGTGCTGGTCGTCGATCGCGACAATGCGCTGGTGTTCACCCCGCTGTTGTGGACCGTCGCCGACGGCCGCGCCGACGCCAGCAACGTCGTCGCCCCGGTGCGCGACTTCCAGCGCGGGCGGCGCTTCCGGATGCTGCATGCCGAAGTGAAACAGATCGATCTGGACCGCCGGGAGGTCGCCACCTCCGCCGGTCCGGTTCCCTACGACACGCTGGTGGTCGCGCTGGGCAGCGTGGCGGCCCTCCCGAATCTGCCGGGATTGCGCGACCACGCCCGCGTGTTCGACACGACCGCCGATGCCGTGGGGCTGCGCAATCGCCTGATCGACGCCGTGGAAACCGCCAAAACCTGCGACGACCCGGTCGAGCGGCGCGCCTGGCTGACCTTCGTCGTCGGCGGCGGCGGCGACACCGGCGTCGAAGTGGCGGCGACGATTCGCAGCTATCTGACCGAAGGACTGCTGGCCGCCTACCCATGGCTGGAGACGGAAACACCGCGCATCGTCATCGTCGGGCACGCCGAGCGCCTGATGCCGATGAGCGA
>JADLCW010000273.1 GCA_020847015.1 Thermomicrobiales bacterium
CTGAACGCGCCGCGCACCCTCGATCTCGATTTGCTGCTCTACGACGACGCGGTTGTGGCGTTGCCCGGTCTGCGCGTGCCTCATCCGCGACTGCACGAGCGGGCGTTCGTGCTGGTTCCGCTGACCGAGATCGCGCCGGGAGCGAGGCATCCCGTCCAGAAGAAAACCGTCGCGGAGCTGCTGGCGGATTTGGGATCGGTGGCGGGCATCCGGCGTCTCGCGGCGCCGATGGGAGGAGGCGCGACATGAGCGCGCCGGAATCGCTCCGAGCGAGGCGGACGACCCCTAATCGGCCGACCTGCCGCGCATCGCGTCGACGACCTTGAAGATGGCCGCCGCCCAGGTCCCCGTCTGCAACCCTGGTTGCTCTACTGACGTTCGGGCGGTCGTCGGGGTCAGGATCTTTCCGTTGCCGATATCCACCCTGATATCGGCCATGACCGCGCTCAGCTCCATGCTTCGCTTTCCGGTTCGGTTCACAGGTCGGCCCGCTGCTGGCTGCGTCAGCCGAAACCGCAACATCGTGACCGTTGCTTGACAGCCTCTGGGACGCTGTCTACGCTCGGGCATCAGCTAGTCAATCATTGACTAACTGATGCCCGGGTTTCGTCGCATCGAGTCGAGAGGATGACACGTGGGGACGACATGGACGCGGCGGGCGGCACTGTTGCTCGCGCTTTCGATCTCGGCATCCGGGTTTGCCGGTGGCGCGTTCGCCGGCGCTTCCGCCCAAGCGCCGGGGTTCGACTGTCCCGCTCCGGCCACGACGGCGGCTGCCTCGCCAATAGCCATCACCGCCCCTGCCTCGGCGACGCCCGCCTTCCCTACCGGGGAAGGCAAACTCACCGTGTTCGCGGCGGCCTCGCTGACCGACGCCTTCGCGGCGATGGCGACCAATCTGGAGGCGGCGCATCCAGGGCTGGACATCGTCTACAACTTTGGTGGTTCGCAGATGCTGGTCACCCAGTTGAGCCAAGGCGCCGCGGCCGATGTGTTCGCCTCCGCCAACGCCGCCCAGATGCAGACCGCTATTGACAATGGTTCGATCGTTGGCAAGCCGCGGATTTTCGCGCACAACCTGCTCGCCATCGTTACCCCGGCGGGCAACCCGGCCGATATCGCTGCGCCGGCCGACCTCGGCAAACCCGGGCTGCGGTTGATTCTGGCCCAGCCGGCTGTGCCGGTCGGCAAGTACGCGCGGGTCTCGATCTGCGCGATGGGGCAAGATACGGCGACCTACGGCGAGGATTTCGTCGCGCGCGTGGCCGCCAACGTGGTGTCCGAGGAAGAAGACGTGCGCGACGTGCTGGCCAAGGTGCAGCTTGGCGAGGCGGACGCCGGCATCGTCTACGTCTCTGATGCGCGCGCGGCCGGAGATCAGGTGCAGTCGATCGCCATCCCGACCGACGTGAACGAGATCGCGTCGTACCCGATCGCGGTGGTGGCCGAGGGCGATGCGGCGCTGGCCAATGCCTTCATCGGCTACGTGTTGAGCGCGGACGGGCAGGCGACGCTGCAAGCGTTCGGTTTCGAGCCGGCGCGATAGTTCGACCCAAGCGCCGCAGCGGGGGCGGCGGGACGCCAAAGCAGCCCGCCCCGCTTCCCGGTGGTTATTCGATTGCGCGGAACCCTATCCGCGCACGGTCACGTCGTGTGGTTGGCTCTCGCGGTAGCCGGCCCCGGTGATCTGAATAAACCTCGCCCGTTCGTGCAGCTCCTGGATGGAACAGGCTCCGGCGTAGCTGAGCCCGCTGCGGATGCCTGCGGTCAGCACGTCCACCACGCCGGCCACCGGACCCTTGGCCGGGACCATCGCCTCCACCCCTTCGATGTGGAGGTGGTAGCGATCGTGCTTGTGCTCCTCGTACTTCGCCAGTTGGCGCAGCTTCTCCTCACGCGACGTGGACCCGTTGTAGTGCTTGTAGAGCTGCCCGCTCACCGACAGGATGTCGCCCGGGGCCTCATCCGTGCCGGCGAAGATGGAGCCGCCCATATAGGCATCGGCCCCGGCGGCCAGCGCCTTGACGATATCGCCGCTGTTGGCGGCTCCGCCGTCGGCGATGATGAAGCGATCCGGATAGCGCTCGGCGCGGGCCCGGGCGACCTCCATAACGGCGGTAATCTGCGGCACGCCGGCTCCGGTGTTGATGCGGGTGATGCAGATGGAGCCGGGCCCGATGCCGACCTTCACCGCGTCGGCGCCCGCCTCGTACAGATCCAGCGCCGCCTCGTAGGTGGCGATGGCGCCGGCGATGACCGGAACCTCTGGCCATCGTCGCTTGGCCGCCGCGACAACCTCGATCGCATGCTCGGAATGGGCGTGCGCGACATCCAGCATCAGCGCGACCGCGCCCGCCTCCAGCAGCAACTCGGCCCGCTTCCCGGCGTCGTCCTTGACCCCGAGCACGCCGATGCAGCGCGCCCCGGCGTCGGTCACGCTGCGCACGGTCGCCGCCTGCACGACCGGCGCATCGAAGCGGCCGATGACGCCGATGGCGCCGAGGCGATCCATGGCGATCGCCATCTCCGGACCGGTCACGGTGTCCATGTTGGAGGAGAGCAGCGGGACGCTCAGCACCACGCCGGGGGCGATGGTCGTCGTCAGATCGACATCGTTGCGAGAGCGGATGCGAGAGTATTGCGGAACCAGCAAGACATCATTATAGGAAAGCGCCAGCGGAATGACGGACATGAAAATCCCCCGAGCCAAGAGCGTGGGGGCACAAGCGCATCCCTTTCCTATTATGTAGCGCAGCGATGGGTCGAGTGTCAACCGCTGAAAACCGAAGTCGCGATCGCCGACGATGCGCGGTCGATCACGATTCGTCGAAGTAATCGGCGTCGACGCGCCGCACGCTGTAGCTCGTCACCTCGGTGACGCCGACCCCGTGCTCGATCATCAAATCGGCCAGCGCGTCGCCATCCACCAGCACGATGCGCTTCTCGATACGCCCGACGTAGTCGCGCGCGTCTTGTGAAAACGACGAAGTGGTGATGAACACGCCCTTGCGGGCCCGCTGCCCTTCCAGACTGCCGGCGAACGCCTGCACCATCGGTCGCCCGACGACATCGCTCCAGCGCTTGGCCTGGATGTAGACGACATCGAGCCCGAGCCGATCTTCCTTGATGATGCCGTCGATGCCGCCGTCGCCGCTTTTGCCGACCGCTTCAGCGGCGTCCTGTCGCGACCCGCCGTAGCCCATCGCCACCAGCACATCGAGCACCACGCGCTCGAAGAACGCCGGCGAACAGGCCGCCAACTGTTCGCGCAGTTGCTCCGCCAGTATGGTTCGCAGCGTCCGGTAGCTGGAGGCGATCGCTTCTTCGGGAGTTTCGTCGGGCGGCGTGAGGCCCGTCGCTGAGGCTAGAATTGGCGTTGGCTCGGGCTTGCCCGCACGGCCGCTGGAGCGGCGAAATTCCTGGTGCTCCGGATATCGGTTCAAGTAAGCGAGGTCGATGCGCGGCAAGTTCTCCGCCAGCGCCCGCCGGCCGCGTTTGGCGATGACGATCCGTCCGCGCCCGGTGCGCTCGATCAACCCGGCTTTGGCAAGATGGGTGACGCTCCAGTGGACACGGTTGTCGAAACGGGCCTGCCGGCCGCTGTCGAGCAACTCGCTGCGCTCGTCGGGGGTCAGGCGGAATTCCTGGGCGAGCGTCTCGGCGACGTCCCGCGTGGTCCATTCCCGCCCGTCGCCAAGCAACCGCACCAGCGGCAGCATGAGGGTCTGGAAATCGGGGATCGGCACGCGGCGCCTCCGGGACGGGTCGCACGGACCAGGGCGCCGCAGCTTCGCATGCAGTCGCGAGATTCGCAATTGCCCGCGACCCGGTGGCAATCCGGATCAGGCATTGTCGTCATGCCGCGGCAGCAATCCGTCCCGCGCCAGCATGGCGTCGAGATCATCGAGGAGCGCCTCGACGCGAGCGACGACCGTCGGATCCGGCGGGAAGATGGCGACGGCCAGCAGATCGTTGACCCGCGCCGTCAGATTAGGCGTCGTCTTGGCGAGACGGGTCGCGAGCGGCAACATCCGCTTTTCGCCGGGGTGCGGCGTCTCGTTGACGGCGAAGAGGATGTCGAAATAGCTGGCCAGCAGCGCCGCGATGCGATGCTGCGCGCTCAGCGCATCACCCCGGTGGACGGCGCGCTCGATCTGCCCCAGATACGAAGAAAGAGCGCGGCGCAGGATCGGGTGATTCTTGGCGATGATGGCCTGCTTCAGCTCCTCGGGGTAGGGGGCGACCGCGCGCTCCCGCAGCGTGGCGTACCAGCCGACGCGGTCGAACAGCACGGTCGAATGGAGCACGTTGCACCAGAAGCACGTCGAGTAGCCGACCGATGCTTCATGACGGAGCAGCACGCGATCCAGTTCCGCCGCGATCCATGTCGGCGTGCGAAACATGACATCGACATGCAACCCGGTTTCGGCGTCGAGCCACTCGTCGCCCGGTTCCCAGATTGTGTTGCCCACCTCGCGCCGCGCGCCGAACCGAGTTGCGATCGCGGCCCGTTCGGCGAGGGGAATCGGTTCCACCGCGTAGACGTAGAGATCGAGATCGGAGGCGGCGTCGGCGACGCTGGCCGCGCGGGAACCGGCCATTGCCACCGCCGTGACGGGAGACAAGAGCGCATAGGAGGCCGCGATGCGCTCGGCTGCGTCGCGTGCGGCGATCGGCGTCACCGCGGCGCCGCCATCACAGCCGGCGAATGACCGACGCTCACCGGCGACCTGTCACATTGATGCCGGAGTGCGTCGGGCAACAGTCGCTCGTGTCGTGCATCCATCCCACCCCAGAGTCAGGAGTAATGGAGCCGGAGCCGGGAAGCTCAAGCGAGTAAACAGCGGCGGGACCGGCGCTTCACCTGTGACTTCTGACTCCCGACTCCCGTCTGCTACCATTCTGCCGCCTACGAACGATTCGCGAAGGGACGAGCACATCGTGGCTGGGTCTGCTGGCGGCGATGCCGCGCGCGAGGCGTTGGCGCGCCTCGACGAAGCCGAAATCGCTCATTTGTGGGTGGTCTATACCGACTATAACGGCCGCTCGCAAGGCAAGGCCGTGCCGCGGTCGCGCTTCGCGTCAGCCCTCGACGGCGGCATCTCCTTCGCCCGCGCCAACCTCGGTCATGATGTCACCGACCATCAGGCTCCGGACACCATCTTCAGCGCCGATAGCGGCGATTTCTTCGCCGTACCGGACCCGGCGGCGATCGCTCCCTATCCCCTGACCCCGCGCACCGCTCGCGCCATATGCTGGATGCGGCAGGAGGGCGGCGCGCCGTGGGACGGTTGTCCGCGCACCGCGGTGCAGCGGCAGGTGGAGCGACTGGCCGCGCACGGATTGACGGTGCGCGCGGCGTTCGAGCCGGAGGGCTATCTGTTCCGTCTCGGACCGGATGGCCAGCCGCAGCCGTTCGAAGCGCGCGGCATGTTCACGATCGAGGCGCTGGACGTGCAGTCGGCCGTGCTGCACGCCATCTCCGAGACACTGGAGGCGATGGGGGTCGGCGTCGAGCAGGCGGCTCCGGAATATGGCCCCGGCCAGATCGAAATCAACCTGCGCCACGCGGAGCCGATCAAAGCCGCCGACGATCTCGTGGCGCTGAAAGACGTGACCCGAGCCGTGGCGCGGCAGGAAGGGCTCGTCGCCTCCTTCATGCCCAAACCGTTTGAGAACGCCGCGGGTTGCGGGTTGCACATCCACCTGAGCCTGTGGAATGTCGATGGCTCCAGCGCCATGGAAGGCGACGACGGCCACCCGAGCGGGTTCTCCCCGGTCGGGCGCGCGTTCATGGGCGGATTGCTGGCGCACGCGCGCGCGCTGTGCGGCATCGGCGCGCCGACGTTCAATTCCGCCAAGCGATTGCAGCCCGGTTCGTGGGCCCCCGCCCACGCCGCCTACGCTCCGCGCAACCGCTCGGCGCTGGTGCGCATCCCCAGCGCGGCGCGCCGCCGGATTGAGTTTCGCGCCGGCGACAACACCAGCAACCCCTATCTGCTGCTGGCGGCGCTGCTGGCGGCTGGGTTGGATGGCATCGAGCGCGATCTCGACCCCGGCGCTCCCGCCGAGGGCGATCTCGGCCATCTGACCGACGCGCAACTCGCCGCGCAAGGCATCGCCGTGCTGCCGCGCTCCACCCGCGATGCGCTCGATGCGGTGGCGGCCGACGAAACATTGCTGGCGGCGCTCGGTCCGATCCTCCTGCCGGAGTGGCTGAAGGTGAAGCGGTCGGAGCTGGCCACCGCCGAGACGATCGTCTCGCCGTGGGAGCGCGCCGCGTATTTGCGCGTGTGATGACATGAGTCAAGATTCGGGAGTACACGCCGAGCGCTGTCGAGCGCCCCTGTGGAGCCCGGTGCAGTTTGCCAGGCTCCACGCCTGATTTCCGAAGGGAGCCCCCGTGTTCGATTTCTCCGATCTGCCGGTCATCGACAACCACTGCCACCCCTATCTGTTCGACGTGGACCCCGCGCGCTACAAACCGCTCGACTCCTTCGTCGGCGTGCCGGACGACGTGCCCGGTGGGCTGGAGCATCGCCACGCGATGCTCTACCAGCGCTGGGCCACCCGTGAGCTGGCGAAATTCCTCGGCTGCGAGCCGACGCCGGAATCAGTCGCAGCGGCCCGGGCGCGGGTGGGCGACGAGGGCGAGTACGTGCGCCGCCTGTTCGCCAGCGAAGGGGTGGAGGCGTTGGTCATCGACACCGGCTACCCACAGCCGCCGGTCGACATGAGCGTGTTTCGCAGGCGCGTGCCGGTCACGCTCCACCCCGTCTACCGCATCGAGCCGCCGATCAAGGCGCTGCTGGATGAGCGAGTCGACTACGACGAGTTTGTGCGCCGCTTTGACGCGGGCGTGCGGCGCGCTATCCGCGAGGAGGGTTTCATCGCCGTCAAGTCGATCGTCGCCTACCGGACCGGGTTGGACATCGATCTCGCGCACGAATCGGAGGAGGCGGGGCGGAGCGGGCTGACTGCCGCGCTGGCCGAGCCGGACCGGATGATGGCCAGTAAACCGTTGCGCGATCATCTGCTGCTGCGCACGCTGCGATTGTGCGGCGAACTCGGTGTTTCCTTCCACGTGCATACCGGCGTGGGCGATCCGGACATCGTGCTGGCTCGCTGCAACCCGGCGCTGCTGAACGAAGCGCTGAAGCAGCCGCGCTACCGCGACACGAACGTAGTGCTCATCCACTGCTACCCCTATATGGCGGAGGCGTCGTGGATGGCCGCGGCGCTGCCCAATGTCTGGATGGATCTTTCGGAAGGAGTGCCCTTCGCGGCGGCGGCGGCGGATCGCATTTTCGAGACGGCGCTGGAACTGGCCCCGGTGAATCGCATCCTGTTCGGCTCCGATGCCTTCGCCGGTCCGGAACAGACGTGGCTGGGTGCGAAACTGGCCAAGCAGGCGCTCGCCCGGGTGATGACGACGCTGCATCAGCGCGGACTGATCGAGGAGCCCGAGGGACGCGAGATCGCCGCCAAAATCCTGAGCGACAATGCGCGAGCGATGTACGGATAGACAGGGGGCGAGTCAGGAGTCACAAGTAGAGGGCGGTAGGCCGCGTTCGCACCCAAGCGCATTGGTTGTTCGACCTGGCAACCCGTTCAGACTCGTGACGTTCGTATCGGCCTGCGCTCCGCCGCTCGGGTGCGTCCGTCCGATCCTGCGGCTTTCGCCCTGCGCCGAAACCTGACAATTTCGGGTCTAGTGTTGCAGAACATGCGTTCGAAAGATAAAATGAAACCATCATGAGCCGCCAGTCATGGCCCGAGGCGCGGCTCGTGCGACTCTTCGGTTCCTCGGCTGGCGACTCATGGCTCGTCGCTTCTGACTCGTGACTCCGTTCGGAGGTCTCCATGGACACCGATCAGACTCCAGGCGACGGCAACCTGGAATCGGCCGAGCAAGCGCTGACGCCGGAGAGCGGCGAGCGCGCCGCGAGCCGCTTCGACCCCACGCCCTACATGCGTCAGTTGCGCGGGCGTGGTGGGGGCGGCGAATACCTCGACGTGAAATGGCGGCTGTTGTGGCTGCGCCGCGAGCATCCCGACGCCGAGATCGTCACCGAGCACGTGCGCATCGAAGACTCCCTGGCCATCTTCAAGGCCACGGTCACCTTGCCTACCGGCGGCAAGGCCACCGGCTACGGCAGCGAGACCGCCGGCGATTTTGGGGATTTCATCGAGAAGGCGGAAACCAAGGCTATCGGCCGCGCACTCAACGCGCTCGGCTATGGCGCCCAATTCAGCGAGCGCGAGGACGAAGCGGAGCTGGCGCCCCCGCCCCGACCTGCCACGCCGGCGCGCCCGCGGCCCGCGGCGCCGGCGGCGCCCATCGATTTCGCCGCGAACCGGGGGCGTGGAACCACTGGGGCGGAGACCGGATCGGATGCTGAGTCGTCCGCGCGGCGCGGCGGGCCGGGACCGGCGACGCCGGCGGAGCCTCAGTTACGGGAAACCGAATCGGCGGCGGCCCCGGCCGCCCGGCGGCGAGCGGGGCAGGCCGGCGCGGCGGAAGCCGACGCCGAGATGGCGGACTACTCGTGGACCGCCTTTTGGCCATGGGCGCGCTCGCTCGGGTTGAACGGACCGAAACCGGTTGAAACGCTGATCGGGCGGCCGACCGCCGGGTTGACCCCGGCCGAACTGCGCAATCTCATTCTCCAGGCGCGCGGGGAGGCGTAACGACGCGGGCGGGCGTTCGGTGCGTGGTAAGGTTGAGAGACCCGATGCGTCCCGAACCTGCGGCGTTGCCGGACGCCGCAACCGCGTCGGTGTCTCAGGGCTTGCATGACCGAACCGATTCCGATTCTGGCCGTCTCCGACGAGGTGGATCCGCGCATCCATAGCGCCACCGTGCGCGACCGGCTGGGGCATGTGGCGATGGTGCTCGGCTGCGGTGATCTGCCCTCCGAGTATCTGGAATTTCTCGCCGACGCGCTCAACCGCCCCGTCTACTACGTGCTCGGCAACCATGCCGACGAATTGACGCGCGGCGGGGAGCGCGGTCGCGCCCGCGTGCCGATGGGAGCCACCGATCTCGGCGGACGAGTGCTCCGCCAGCCGGAAACGGGATTGATTCTGGCTGGCTTTCCGGGATCGCCCCGCTACGGCGATCGTGAGCCGGCCCAGTATGCCGAATGGGAAATCTGGCTGATGATGTTCCGGATGACGCCTCGGCTGTTGTGGAACCGGCTGCGCTACGGTCGCGCGCTCGATGTGCTGGTCACCCACGCCCCGCCTCGTCACGTCAACGACCGCGAGGATCGCGCCCACCGGGGGTTTCACGCGCTGCGCGTTTTTCTCAACTGGTTCCGCCCGACCTACCATCTGCACGGGCATATCCACCTCTACGATCGCTCATTGCCCTACGAACAGCAGTTCGGGCAGACCCGGGTGATCAACGTTTTTCCCTACCGGGTGTTGGAGGTGGAGCCGCGACGCGCCGCCCCGGCCTCCCGCGCGATCGAGGAGGGGACCGGGTGAGCGGTGGTTTCGACGAGCGGGTGCGCACGGATTTCGAACGCGCGCGCCAGCGTGCCTTTCTTCACGATCTCGTCTCCGTGTTCGCCCGCCGGCCCAACGATCTGATTCCGTACCATGCCGTGCGCCAACGCGTGGCCCCCGAAGCGGAGAGCTACCGCGGTTTGCAAACCGTTCGGATCGATCAGATCATCGGCAGCATGGATCGCTTTCAGGATTTCGATCGCGCCTTTCTGCCGCGCAAGCGCTTCATCGCCGGCCGCTGGCAAAATGTCGACCGCGCCTACTACGCCGACATCCAGTTGCCGCCGATCCAGCTTTACAAAGTCGGCGATGTCTATTTCGTGAAAGATGGCAACCATCGCGTGTCGGTCGCTCGCGAGAAGGGTCAGGAATTCATTGACGCCGAGGTGATCGAGGGGCACATCCGGGCGCCCATCGACGCCGCCATGCGATCGGATGAACTGCTGTTGCAGGCCGAGTATGCTGAATTCCTGCGCCGCACCGATCTCGACCGGCTGCACCCGGAGCACGACATTCGCCCCACCGCGCTCGGTCGCTACGACGAAATCTGGGCGCATATCGAGGGACACCGCGGCGGGCTGGAAGCGATTCGCCATCAGCCGGTCAGCGTGGCCGAGGCGGTCGACGACTGGTACACCTACATCTACCAGCCCATCGTCGAGGTGGCGCGCGAGCGCGGCGTCACCGAGCGCTTTCCCAACCGCACCGAGGCCGACATCTACCTGTGGGTGATTCGCCATCGCTGGGAGCTGGAGCGCCAGCTTGGGCACGACATTGGCCCGGCCCCCGCCGCCGAAGACTACGCCGACCAGGTCGGAGCCGGGTCCGGCTGGCGCACTCGACTGGCCGCCTGGCTGGACGATGTGCTGCCCTGGACGCCAGGACGCAACGGTCGCGGCGCCCGCGACTGACGCGACAGCGCCCGGTTGGCGCTCCTCGCCAAAGACGCCCCCCGCGGCGCTCGCTCGCGGCGGAACCTGCGCCACATTGACACAAACCATAGAATGGGGATGCGGCGCGCCGCGGCGGATCGGGCATCCGCGGCGATGGAGCCAGCAGGGCGGTCGCCGCGCGTGGGGAATGGGGAGGATGCGGCCATGCTCAAGGAATTCCGCGAGTTCGTGCTCCGGGGCAACGTGATCGACCTGGCGGTCGCGGTGGTCGTCGGGGCGGCGTTCACCGCCATCATCACCTCGTTCGTCGACAACATCATCAACCCGATCATCGCCTCTATCGGAGGGGAGCCAGACTTTTCCGCCTACACGATCGGGGCGATCCAGATCGGCAACTTCATCAACTCAGTGATCGCCTTCCTGATCACCGCGTTAGTGCTCTTCTTCATCTTCGTCAAACCAGTGAACGCGATGATGGCGCGCTTCCATCCGGCCGAGACGGCGATCGCCACCGCGCAGTGCCCGGTGTGCCTGACCGAGATTCCGGTCGGCGCCAAGCGCTGCCCGAATTGCACCACGGTGCTGCTGCCGGAGCCGGAGATCCCCGTCTGAGCCGGCGCGACTGCGCGAAACCCGAGGTCCGGTTCGCCAGGAGCGGCGATCCGGACCTCCGTTTTGGCGTGGCCAGCCATTCAGGTGGACGTTGCCAACCTTGACATGAAGTGTGCAGCCTTGGTATGCTGACATCGTTAGCACTGTCGACCGGAGAGTGCTAACGGGAGGACAGGATGACGGATGAACGAGAGATCCAACCCGCGGAGCGGCCGCTCACCAAGCGGCAGCGGGCCATCCTGCGTCTGATCGTTCAGGAATACGTCGCCTCCGGTCGCGCCGTCGGCTCCAAGACACTGGTGGAACGGTATCGGGTCGGGTATTCCCCGGCCACAATCCGCAACGAGATGGCCGATCTGGAGGCGGCCGGCTACCTCGCCTCCCTGCACACCTCCGGCGGCCGCGTGCCGACCGACCGCGGCTACCGCTTTTTCGTCCATCACCTGATGGGCGACGTGGAGTTGTCCTCCACCGATCAGATCATGATCCGCCATCAGTTTCGGCAGGTGGAAGTGCATCTCGACCAGTGGATGGAGTTGGCTGCCGCCGTGCTGGCTGGCGCCGCTGGCAACGTCTCGGTAGTCACCGCGCCCCGCCTGCCCACGGCGCGCTTGCGCCATGTCGAGTTGATTGCGCTGCAACCTCGACTGGGGTTGCTCATTCTCGTCACTGCTGAAGGTTCCGTGCGCCAGATCATGGTGCACTGGCCGGAGGATGTCGAGCAGGAGACGCTCAGCCCGCTGGCCGACGCGCTGGCGCAGGATCTGCGCGGGCTGTCGGCCGACGACGTGACCGCGCGCCGTGCCGGCACGAGTGGATTGGCGCGATTCGTGCTTGAGCAGGTGGAGCACGCCCTGCGCGGGCAGGACGCCGCCGAGCGGACGGAAGTCCGCCATTCCGGGCTGGAGCACATGCTGGCGCAGCCGGAGTTCGCAGGGGCGGCCGGCGACGCGCAGCAGCTCCTGGGGCTGCTGCGCGGCGGCGGCTTCCTGAGCGCGATGCTGCCGAGTCTGGAGGCGAGTCCCGACGTGCAGGTGTTCATCGGCGACGAAAACCCGGCCGGCGAACTGCGGCGGTTCGGAGTGGTGGTTTCCACCTACGGCGTCGACGGCGAGGTGGCCGGTGTGCTCGGCGTGGTCGGACCGACCCGCATGGCCTACGGCCGCAGCATCTCCTCGGTCCGCTACATGGCGCGGCTGATGAGCGACCTGATGGCCGATTTGTACAGTGCGTAGCCCGGGACGGGCGTCCACGCCCCGGCGGGCCGCGGAAAGGGGATGACGTGACCGAGAACCAGACGGACACGGCCGCGGCGGCCGGCAACGGAGCAGCGCCGGACGACGGGCAAACGGTCGATGTGGCGGCGCTGGTGGCGGAGCGCGATGCGCTGCTCGACCAACTTCAGCGCGCCCGAGCCGACTATGCCAACCTGAGGCGGCGCAGCGAGCAGGAGTTCGAGCGGGCGCGCGAAGCAGCCGTCGAGCGCGTGCTGCGCGAGTTGCTGCCGGTGCTGGATGACTTGCAGGATGGATTGGCCAAAATCCAGATCGACGAGACCAATCGCAGCATCGTCGAGGGGATGCGGCTGGTGGAGCAAAAGTTTCTGAGCAGTCTGAAGCGGCTGGGGGTTGTCCCGGTGGAGGCGCTCGGACAACCCTTCGATCACACGCTGCACGATGCGGTCGACCACGATGTGGCCGGCGGCAATACGGTGGCGGCAGTCTACCGACCCGGCTACCGACTTGGCGACGAGTTGCTGCGGCCGGCGATGGTGAAGGTCGGGCCGGCGTCTCCCCCCGCATAAGCGAGCGCCCGTACGCGATGCAACCACGGAATCAGGCACGCACGACGATTCGAGGAGGATTTCGGACCATGGCACGAACCATTGGCATCGACCTTGGGACGACGAACTCGGTGATTGCCACCATCGAGGGCGGCGAACCCGTCGTCATCCCTAACGCGGAAGGCGAGCGACTGACCCCCTCGGTGGTCGCGCTCACGCCGAATGGCGAACGGCTGGTCGGGCGCTTTGCCCGTCGCCAGGCGATCACCAACCCGGAAAATACCGTCTCTTCGGTCAAGCGCTTCATGGGGCGCAAGTTCAACGACCCCAGCGTGCAGCGCGACAAGAATCTGGTCCCCTACAAACTTCAGGCGGCGGCCAACGGCGACGTCCAGGTGAAGATGGGCGATCGTTGGTACAGCCCGCAGGAAATCTCGGCGATGATCCTGCAGAAGCTGAAGACCGACGCCGAGGCCTTCCTCGGCGACAAGGTGGACAAGGCGGTTATCACCGTGCCCGCCTATTTCGATAACGCCCAGCGCGACGCCACCAAGGACGCCGGCCGCATCGCCGGGCTGGAGGTGCTGCGGATCATCAACGAACCGACCGCCTCGGCGCTGGCCTACGGGCTGGACAAAAAGGGCGACGAGGAACTCGCCGTCTTCGACCTCGGCGGCGGCACCTACGACATTTCGATCCTGAGCCTGTCCGAAGGCGTGTTCCAGGTGCTGGCCACCAACGGCGACACTCACCTCGGCGGTGATGACTTCGACCAGATCATCATCGACTTCCTCGCCGACGAGTTCAAAAAGAGCGAGGGGATTGACCTGCGCAAGGACCGCATGGCCCTGCAGCGATTGAAGGAAGCCGCCGAGAAGGCGAAGATCGAACTCTCCTCCACCCAGCAGACCGATATCAACCTGCCCTTCATCACCGCCGACGCCAGCGGCCCCAAGCACCTCAACATCACCCTCACCCGCTCCAAGCTGGAGCAACTGGTGCAGGGGCTGATCGAGCGCACGGTGCCGCCGATGGAGGCGGCGCTGAAGGATGCCGGTCAGAGCAAGAGCGCCATCGACGAGGTGGTGCTGGTCGGCGGCCAGACGCGCATGCCGGCGGTGCAGCGCGAGGTGCAGCGCTTCTTCGGCAAGGAGCCCAACAAGGGCATCAACCCGGATGAGGTGGTGGCGCTCGGCGCGGCTATTCAGGGTGGCGTGCTGGGCGGCGAGGTGAAGGATATCCTGCTGCTGGATGTCACTCCGCTGACGTTGAGCATCGAGACGCTGGGCGGCGTCGCCACCCCGTTGATCGAGCGCAACACCACCATCCCGACCCGCA
>JADLCW010000274.1 GCA_020847015.1 Thermomicrobiales bacterium
GCGCGCGTGCGGAGAACGTCACGCCAGACGCCGCTCGCGAGGCGGCGCTCCACGTTCGGCGCCGGGGCGGAACCGGAGACTGGTTCGCGCGCCGACCGCGAGCGCCTCCGGCGCGCGGAGCCGAACGAGCCCGGGATCGAGACCCTCGAAGCGGCGCAGACTGTCGCCGAGCAGAACCGGCAGGATGTCGAGGAGGAGTTCGCCCACGAGACTGGCCGCGCGCAATTGCCGGATCACGCTGGCCCCGCCCACCACCTGCACCGCCTTGTCGCCGGCCGCCGCGCCCGCCAATTCAATCCCATCCTGGACGAACGTGAATGTGAGAGGTTCGTCCTGCCGGAGCGGCGTCCGCGGCGGATGATGCGTCACGATAAAGATCGACGGTTGAAACGCACAGATGCGACCGCACGAATCGGGATCGCTCATCTCGAATATCGTGCGACCCTCGATCGCGACGTCGGCGCGATCGATCGCACTCGCCTTGTATGCCGAGTCCCGGAGATCCGCCATATCGGTATAGCGCCGCGCAGCGATTCCGTTGGCGTCGGCGACGAATTCGTCGTGGGACGTCATCATTCCCACGATACTGCTGACCACTGATGGCTCCTTCGGCGCTCTGGCGCGGGGCGACGATCGTGCTGCGTGGATTCTGGCCCATCCGCCTCCGCCTGAGCGGACGCGCAGCATGGATTTCGCGCATCCGCCTTGCTTCGCAGAGCGTCGCTCGCGGATCGCCGGGGAACGCATGACCGTCGACGTGCGCTCCCGGGCGATAGCGCAGGATGACACGGAGGGCGATGCCGCCAGCGCCGCAACAACTGCCCCCTGTCGCGGCATTCGGCGTGCGCGAACTGGCGCTCCGCAGACGCGCGTCCGGCAAGGTTCGCCGTCACGTGTCTGGAGAACGGCGCCCGCCCGCGCCGAGGGGCGGTCTGGCGGGCCGGGTTGTCGAGCGCGCCATTTCCTGTTCGGCGCGTGGTTGGCGGCTCGCTGGCGGCGAAGCGCGCCTTACCCCTTGAGGTCGGCCATGATGGTTTCCAATTCGCCAGCCAGATCTTTCAGAGCGGGGCTGGCCTCGAGGGATCCGGTCAGAATCTGGTGGACCGCCGCCTGGTAGGCGACGGAGACGTCGTTGTAGAACGGGCCGGCCACACTCGACGGCCGGGCGACCGTGCCGCCTTCGAAGATCGGGCGCAACCGGGGCACGAACTCGCTCGCCGCGGCGACCGCCGGATCGTCGTAGACGGATGCGATCGTCGGCAGATTGCCCCGCTCGATGACGTACGATCGCTGCAACTCGGGGCTGGTCAGATACTTGACAAATTCCAGCGCGGCGTCCTGATGCTGCGAGTAGCGGGAAACCATCAGGGCGAACCCGCCCAGCGCAGCCGCGCTGTGGTTGCCCGGTTCGTCGCCCGCGGGCAGCGCGGCGACACCGACCCGCCCGGCGATGGCGGACCCCACATCCTGGCTGGCGTTCCAGGCATAGGGCCAATTGCGCATGAACAGCGCGTTGCCGGTCGCGAAGAGGTTGAGACAATCCGGCTCCTCATAGGTGGTGACGCCCGGGGGCGAGATGGTTCCCACCCACCGAGCCGCGCGCTCCATCGCGGCGGCCGCTCGCTCGTTGTCGACCGACACCGTGCCGTCCGGCTCGATGATGGAGCCGCCGCCGCTGGAGGCTTGCCACTCGAGGGCGTCGCAGGTGAGTCCTTCGTAGGCGTTGCCCTGCCAGACGAACCCCTGGAAATCGGACGCTCCGGCTGCGCGCTCGCCCGTCTGCACCGCGGCGGCCTGCGTCTCCAGTTCGCTCCAGGTTGCCGGGGGAGCGGCGAATCCGTACGCCTCCAGAAGGTCGGTGCGGTAGAACAGGAGTCCGGCTCCGTTGATCCACGGCATGCCGACCAGCACGCCGCCAACCGTATCGTTGGCGATCGCCTCCGGGAACATCAGCTTGGCCTGCGCGGCAAGCGACGCGCTGAGGTCGACGGCATGCTCGGCGATGATGCCCGGCCAGATGACATCGATCTGATAGACGTCGACATCGCTGGTCTGGGCGCCGAGCTGGGTGAGAATCTGGGTCAACTGGTCGGTGACGCTCGCGTCGCCGATGGTGTGGACCGCCTCGATGCCGGTCGCCTCGGCGAAGATGCGGGTGGCGGCGTCGTCAAAGGCGGTGTCCGGACCGCGATAGCCGAACTGGCAGTTCAGCGGCGTGCCCGCCAAATCAGTCCGCAACCCCGGCGGCACGACGATGGTGCTGCCGGGCGCCACCGGGCCGGGAGTCGCCTGGTCCGCCATGACGCGCTGCCGTGAACCAGATGCGCCGACGCCGGCGAGGCCAATTCCCAGGCCGATCGCCCCGCGCACTGCGGCCCGACGGGAAAGGCGCTGGCGGGCCGCGGCAAGTATCGAGCGGCTGGTTGGTTGTCGTGCATCGTGCGTCATCACAGGTTCTCCGTTGGCGTGTCGCGCGAGCGGCCGTGGTTGGCTCCGCTACCCTCTGATGGCGCCGGCTGTCAGCCCATCGAGGATCCAGCGCTGGAGGATCATGACCAGGAGCAGGAGCGGAGCCGTGACCACGACTGATGCGGCCATGATGTTTCCCCAGGGAAAGTCGAACTGGCTCTGCCCGGAGAAGTTGGCGATCACCGGCTGGATCGTGCGCGCCCGGGCATCCTGGGTGAAGGTCAAGGCGAAGAGGTATTCGTTCCAGGCTCCGATGAAGGCGAGCAACCCGGTGGTGACCAGCCCGGGCAGAGCCAGCGGCAGCACGATATGGGCCAGCGCCTGCAGCGGCGTCGCGCCATCGACCATGGCGGCGTCTTCCAGCTCGGTCGGCAACGTGCGGAAGAAGTTGGCCAGCACCCAGACGGCGAACGGCAGCGTGAA
>JADLCW010000275.1 GCA_020847015.1 Thermomicrobiales bacterium
GGTGCTGACACTCGCGCCGGGAGCCTACGGCGCTTTCCTACGTCCGGATGGTGCAGGGGGTTTGCCGGCAGCGGGTGAGGGGTCGGCCGTGCTGGCGACGCGGTTAATCCGTCAAAACGGAGCGGATCTCGCGCGACTGATCGCCGACCGCGATACGTTGCCACCGCGCACCGGGTACTGGAACGCGCAGGGTCAGCTTTGGCCGGCGTGGGTCGGGGTGTTGTCGCTGCTCGGAGCGGGAGTGGCGCTCTGGCGAACACTGCGACTGAGCGACGGCCGCGCCGCGCTGGCGCTCTGGTTGACGGCCGGACTGACCGCGCCGCTGCTGCTCACGTCGCGGGTCCATCTTGGACGACTGCTGCCGGCGCTCCCGTTGCTGCTGCTGCTCGCGGGCTGGGGTGGATGGTGGATAGCCGAGCTGTTCGGATCGCTCGCCGGCCGGTGGCAGGGAATGCGCGCCGCGCGGGTCGCGCGGGCGGCGACACTGGCCGCTCTCGTGTTCGCGGCGATTTATGCCGGTCAGACGGCGTGGCGGACGCCCCCGGTTTCGATCCGGGAGGTCGGCGAAGCGCGCGTGTTGGCCGATCTTGCCGTCGAGGCGACTGATGACGGCGTCACGTTGGTGTTCGACTCCGCGCTCGGGCCGGAGATCGAGCGGGTGCGCGCCGCGACCTACCGTCTGCTGCTGGCTGACCACTTCCGTTTCGACGACCTGGGCGAATCGGGCCCCCTGCGCGGCGACGCGCACCTTCCCGTGCTCCGCTTCGGAGACGCACAAACCCGCCTGGCCGAACATCGTCTGCCGCACGCCTGCGCCGCTCGCTACGCAGTGCAACCAGAGGCGGAAGGGACCCTGCGCGGCCAGCTTGCCGCCATTTGCCCGGACCCGCCGGAGATCGCCGTGCTGCCGCGATAGCGACAGGCCATGACATGTGGTGAGGAGGCGGGATGCCGATGCCAACCGATGCGGTGAGCGACGTCATCATCGTGACGCTTGATCCGGAGCGCTGGCGCGACTACCGCGCGGTGCGGCTGGAGGCGCTGCGACATGAACCGGCCGCCTTTTCCACATCAGCCGCCGATGCTGCGATGACGCCGGAACGGGAGTGGCGGCGGCGCCTGAGCGACCCAGCCATGGCCTACCGCTTCGCGGAGTATCAAGGACGCCTGGTGGCGCTGGCCGGAGTGCGTCGGGCCGATATCGGCGAGCGGGACATTGCGGTCGTCGTCAGCGTCTACGTGGCTGCCGAATGGCGTGGCCGTGGCATCGGCCGGCGGCTGGTGGAAACCGTGCTGGAGGCAGCGCGGCAGTGGGATGGGGTGACCCGAGCGCGGCTGTGGGTCGCTCCGTCGCAAACCACTGCGCGGACGCTGTACCGCGAGCTTGGGTTCGTCTTCGCGGGCGAAAGCCCCGAGGGCGAACTCATTCTGGAACGGCCGCTGGGGTAGAAGGGGGTAGGAACGGGCCAGTCGCCTGGAACCCGCTCCTACTCCTCTGGCGCGCGGGCGCTCGTCGCCTTTGCGCTACGGACGTCACGCGTCCGCTGGATCTGCCTCAGGGGAGTACGCCGGGGTCGCAGTGCGATCCGGATGCTGCCCGTAGACCTCGATGACCTCCTCGATCCGGTCGCGCGCCACGTCGTCGTGATACTGCTCCGGCGGCGACTTCATGAAGTAAGCCGAGGGAGCCAGCAGCGGACCCGCCACGCCGTTGTCCAGCGCCAGCTTGGCGCAGCGCACCGCATCGATGACCACGCCGGCGGAGTTGGGTGAATCCCACACCTCCAGCTTCAGCTCCAGATTCAGCGGCACGTCGCCGAAGGTGGTGCCTTCCATGCGGATGTGGCACCACTTGCGATCTTCCAGCCAGGGGATGTGGTCGGAAGGGCCGACGTGAACGTCGGCAGTTGGCAGCACGTAGTCGATCTGGCTAGTGACTGCGTTGGTTTTCGACTCCTTTTTGGAAATCAGCCGCTCTCGTTCCAACATGTTCAGGAAGTCGGTGTTGCCGCCGAAGTTGAGCTGGTAGGTGCGGTCCACGCGCACCCCACGATCGGCGAACAGGCGAGCCAGCATGCGGTGGGTGATGGTCGCTCCCACCTGGCTCTTGATGTCGTCGCCGATGACCGGCAGCCCGCGGTCGAGGAAGCGCTGCTGCCAGTACGGCTCGCGGGCGATGAACACCGGAATGCAGTTGACGAAGGCGCAGCCCGCCTCCAGCACCTGCTCGACATACCACTTGGTGGCCATCTCCGCCCCCACCGGGAGATAGGAGACGACCACGTCGGTTTCGGTTTCGCGCAACACCTTCACGATGTCGGCGGTCGGTCCGGGAGCCTTGGTGATAATCTGGGAGAGATACTTGCCCAGCCCGTCGTGAGTCATCCCGCGCTGAACGGGGATACCGAGGCGCGGCACATCGGCGAACTTGATGGTGTTGTTGGGAGCGGCGAACACCGCTTCTCCGAGATCCTTGCCGACCTTGTTGGCGTCGATGTCGAAGGCCGCCGTGAACTCGACATCGCCGACGTGGTAGCCGCCGA
>JADLCW010000276.1 GCA_020847015.1 Thermomicrobiales bacterium
ACTCGATGGGTGGTTGACGCCCCTTCACCCGTCCGGGGCGTCAACCGCCGTTCACTGCGCCCGGGTTCGGCGCTTACCCGATGCGCTCGCGGGCGCCGGGGTGTGGTGTGGGCAACCACCACTCTTCGCCGCGCGCGGTCGTCACGTATTCGGGCCAGCGCAGGTCGACGGGCGGGTAGAAATCCGGCGGCAGCAGCGGCGCCACCCATTTCGCGCCACCCACGCCACCGGTGCGTCCCTCGAACTCCGCGCGCGCCCGCTCCAGCTCCTCGGGTCGCTCGATCAAATCCAGCGCCGTGCCGGCGATCGTCTTGGCGGCCAGAAACATGCCTGGATCGACGATTTCCGGGAGACCGCCCATCGCGTTGTAGGCCCAGGCCGGATACTGGTAGCCGGGGGATGGCGGGCGGAGCGTGGGGCGACCGGTGTAGATGCGAACGGTCGGCGCGTGCCATGTGTAGTCGACATAGTCGTCCGAGGTGAAATTCTTCTGCCACTCCGGCAGCAGCGTGCGGGTCGCCGCCTCATACTCCTGCGGCGGGGTGAGCCGCTCGTAGGTTGCGGCGAATGGCTCGTCCATCGGCTCCAGACCGAGTCGACGCTGCACTTCGCGGCCGAACTCCTTCGCTTCTGGCGAATAAACCGGCGGCCCGACCAGTTCCATGTTGCGGTAGGTCAGATCGGCCAGCGCATTGTTGGCCAGACCGACGCGCGTCTTCGTCACCCACTGCGTCCAGACTTCGCACCCCGTGGCGCTCGCCGCGGCGCGGGCGTTGTTGGCCAGCACCGACCAGATGCGCTCCTGAATATCGAGTTGCGGCGAACGCCACGAATACTGGATCTGGGCGATGCGCGGGGGCAGATTGTCGGCGGTAGCGTCGCCGGCCGCAAGAATGAACTCATTGAGGGTCCATGTTCCCGTATGGGGAAACATCGCTTCTTTCGTGTATTTCGTCGTGGTGTACATCAGGCAGAGCGCGTCGATGGCCCCGGGGCAGCGGGCAGTGATATGGGACGAAGCGGCGCTGTCGGCGGTGGCGCTTGGCGACTGACCGAGCGCGGCCCATTTCTCTGGCTCCGCGCACTCGAAGGTGAACACCGCGCTCCAGTAGGAACCGCAGTGGGTTTCCCAGACGGTCGTGTTGGCGTTGAGCGGGTGATACGACAGGAACGCGTCGGCTCCGTCGAAATACCCCTTGGCAGCGTGCACCGGTTTGGAGCCGCAGACCTTTTCGGCCGGTTCGCCGAAAAACCGCAGCGTGCCCGGCAGATTGAATCGCTCCATCGCCGCCTTGGCGGCAAGCACGCCAGCCAGCGCGCCGACGCCAAGCATGGAATGGGGGTCGGTATGTCCGGCGGCGTAGGGATGCAGACCCGGCCGGGGCGATTGCCAGGGAACCGGTTC
Organism: Thermomicrobiales bacterium; assembly: GCA_020847015.1. GTDB lineage: Bacteria > Chloroflexota > Chloroflexia > Thermomicrobiales > UBA6265 > CADCWF01. The sequence continues at coordinate 1,406 of JADLCW010000276.1, forward strand.
TTGCGAATTACCCGGCACCGCGTCGTATTCGGCATAGGAGCCGATCGTCGGCCCGCCATGACCCCACGTGGCAGCGAAAGCGGTCGGCATGCCGCCGCTGCCCTCCTCCACCGTGAATCCTTCCGCCCGCAATAGATCGACATAGGCTCTGGCCGAACGGTATTCGCGCCAGGCGGGTTCGGCGTAGCGCCAGATCTCGAGATCGAACTCGGAGAGCCGATCGCGGTTGTCGTCGACCCAGGCGTGGGCGAAACGCTTGGCTTCGGTGAGTTCGGTCATCTGGTTCCTCCCGGTTCCATGCGACGATCCAGGAGCATCGAGGGGCGCCATTCTAGTCGAACGGCACGCCGCCATGTTGACACCGCGCTGCCGCTCCGGTACGTTGCGAATCTGAACGCCGAGCGTTGGATTGCGCCGCCCGCAGGGGCACGTCGCGCCTTTCCGTCCAGCGGCGGTGTTGCCGGCAACGACGCCAGCAAGGGAGTCTGACGATGGGCTGCCACGACGATCTCCTGAACGAATTGTCTGGACACCGAGTGCGTCGCAGCCGGATGCTGCGCGATCTGGACGTCATGAGCCGACGCGGCTTGCTGCGGCTCGGGGCCGGCGCGCTCGGCACCGGGATGCTGGCGCGCGCCGGTGGTCTGCGGCTGGCGGCGGCGCAGGATGCGCCGGTGGCGCTGCCCGAATTTGGCGAGATCCCCGCGGCGCTCAAGGGCAGCGGCGAGGTGGTCGTCTCCGGCTGGGGCGGCGCCATGCAGGCCGCTCAGGAGACTGCCTACTACAAACCCTTCGAGGAGTTGTGCGGCATCAAGGTCGTCGTCGCCGACCAGCAGCCCGACCCGTCGAAGATTCTGGCGATGGTGCAGACCGGAAACATCGAATACGACGTCATGCAGGATGCCCGCTCGACCGTCATCCGGCTCGAAGAAAAGGGCGAGATTTGGGAAGAGGTCGACTACAGCATCTTCGACACGGCGAACATCGATGAGGGCCGGCGCTACAAATACAGCATCGACATGCTGCCCTACGCCTGGGTGATCGCCTATCGCACCGACGCCTTCCCCGAGGGGCCGCAGAACCAGGCCGACTTCTTCGACATCACAAAGTTCCCCGGTCCGCGCTCCACGCCGGGCGGCACCTCCGGGCTCAATCCCTTCCTCGAAGCGGCGCTGCTGGCCGACGGGGTGGCGATGGATGCGCTCTATCCGCTCGACATCGAGCGCGCGTTCGCCAAGCTCGCCACGATCAAGAGTGATGTTGTCAAATTCTGGGATGCCGGCTCGCAGCCGGCCCAGCTCCTCAACGACAATGAGGCCGTGATGGTGCACGCGTGGAACGGTCGCATCGACGCCATTCAGCGGACGGGCGCGCCGGCTGTCATCCAGTGGAATCAGGCGGAGCTGGACACCGATGTCTGGGCCGCGATCAAGGGCGCCCCCAACGCCGAGAATGCCCAGAAATTCATGGCCTTCACCACGCTGGCGGTTCCCCAGGCTCGGTTGTCGATGCTGATTCCCTACGGGTTCGTCAACAACGCCTCGCCCGCACTGATTCCGGAGGACGTGCTCGCCAACCTGCCGACCGCGCCGCAATACGCCGACATCACCTTCACCCGCAATGTGCAATGGTGGGTCGACAACACCCAGGCGGTGGAAGATCGCTGGAACGAGTGGATCCTCGAATAAGGCCGGACTGGGCCGGCGTGTCGCGCCGGCCCCCCGCAACGCCCATGACGACTACCGACAGAACGGCCGCCGACCAGAGGGCGGCGCGCCTCGCCGCCGAGCCGGGCGCCGGAGTGCGCTTCGACCGGGTCGAAAAACGCTTTGGCAGCGGGAGCGTCGTCGCCGTCGACGGCGTCTCGCTCGATATCGCCCCGGGCGAGTTTCTCACCATGCTCGGCCCGTCCGGCTCGGGCAAGACGACGACGCTGATGATGCTGGCCGGATTTGAAACCCCAACCGCCGGCGAAATCTATGTCGATGGCCGACCGGTGGCGGAGATGCCGCCCTGGCGGCGCAACATCGGCATGGTGTTCCAGAACTACGCGCTCTTCCCGCACATGACGGTGGGCGAGAACATCGCCTTTCCGCTCAAATTGCGCAAGCAGGAGAAGGCCCGGACCGTGCGCGCCGTCGCCGAGGCGCTGGAAATGGTCGGTTTGCCGGGGTACGAGGGGCGCTATCCGCGCCAACTCTCGGGCGGTCAGCAGCAACGGGTGGCGCTGGCGCGGGCGCTCGTTTTCGACCCCCGGGTGCTGCTGATGGACGAACCGCTCGGCGCGCTCGACAAGCAGCTGCGCGAGCGGCTCCAACTGGAAATCAAGGCGCTGCACGAAGAATTGGGCGTGACCATCGTGTACGTGACCCACGACCAGCAGGAAGCGCTGGTGATGAGCGACCGCATCGCAGTGATGAACCGGGGGCGGATCGAGCAGGTGGGCACGCCGACCGAGTTGTATGATGCGCCGGCCACGCGGTTCGTCGCCTCATTCATCGGGGAATCGAATTTCCTCGCCGGTCGGATCGTCGAGACCGACGGGGCGATCGTAACGATCGACATTCCCGAGATCGGGCTCCTGCGCGCACACGGGCTGGATCGGTCGGGTTCCAGCGATCTGGTTGAACTGACGGTGCGACCCGAGAAAATCGTATTCGCCGATGAGATCGGCGATGCCGCCGCGAATGTGGTCGAAGCGACGATCGTCTCGGTCGTATTCGTCGGCGACGCCTGGCGCTACGAGGCGCGCCT
>JADLCW010000277.1 GCA_020847015.1 Thermomicrobiales bacterium
CCGGCGGCGGCCTCGGCGCGCGACCGCGTGGAGCGCGCGCTGTTGCTGCGCCCCGCATACGCCGATGCCCTCGTGCTGAAGGGCAACTTGCAGCTCACGGCGCAGGACTGGTCGGGAGCCATCACCGCCTTTCGCCGCGCGGCGGACAGCGACGCCGCGACCGCGCGTAGAGCGCTGGTCGAATTCCTGGCGCGCCACGAACCCGTGTTGAAGGCAGTCCCAGCCTATTCCGGGTCGGCGGCGCGGGCTGAGCGCGGTGCCGCAATCGCATCGCCGCGCAAGCTGCTGCGCTCCGTCGCGTTCTGGTCGTTCCTGGTTGGGCTGGTGTTCGTTCTCGCCGGCGCTCAAACACTGGGATGGACGCTTGCCGTGGCCGCGCCACTGGCGCTGATGCTCTACCGAGCCCGCCGCTGGCCGCCCGAGACCGCTGCCTTGCGGGCCGAATGGGAGTCCCGCGACGCAGAGCGGCGGCAACTGCTCTCATCGCAGCGCGCTAACGTCGCCGAGTTGCTCGCCGCCGCCGGCATCGTGGCCGATCGGTTGCGACAGAACGGGTCGGCCGAGGCGGCGCCCGCCGCGCAACCGGCCGCACCTCGCCGCGCACCCGCGCGCGGGTGGGAAACGTGTCAGATCGTGGAGCGGCGCGGGCGCATCCACGGTCCCTCTTACGAGGTGCAGGCGTCGAGTCCCGGCGGCGACCGAAAACTCACGGGGTACGGCGAGCGGCAGATGTGGGTGAAGGATAGTGCCCAGGCGCGACGGCACGTGGCCAAGATCGGGCAGCACTTGATCGCCGAGGGGTGGGACCCGCTGCCCGGCGGGGCCGATTGGTGGAACCTGCGGTTCCGGCGGCCGGCCCGCTAGACCACCCCGAGGGAGGCAGCATTCCGGCGACACAAACACGGCCGTCCCGGTCGGGGCGGCCGCATCGCCTGCGCATCACGGCGGAGAGGGTGGGATTCGAACCCACGGTGGCTCAACACCACACCGCTTTTCGAGAGCGGCACCTTCAACCACTCGGACACCTCTCCGCGCGGCAGTGTACCAGAGCGTTTGGCGGTTCGCTACGGGGAAACCTCAAAAACGCGCGCCGCCCGGTCGTGCGACCGGGCGGCGTCTGGCGGTACGCCTGGCAGGAATCGAACCTGCGGCCTTTGGGTCCGCAACCCAACGCTCTATCCCCTGAGCTACAGGCGCATAACGCCCACGTAGTGTACCGCGCCGGCGCCGGCGCTGCAATGCGTCCGCGAGCGCGCCGGGCTGCCTTGGCGCCCCCGCAAGGGTGAGCGCGTTCACCAGTTCGCCGCCCCGATCGTCCTGAAGCCGCCCCCGGCGCACTGCGCGTGCAGCGCGCGGCGCCGGGGTTGCGATAGGGTGGCGCAGGACCATCAGGCGGCAAGGGGGGGGACCGCAAGGGAAGGCACATGGAACGCACGGTTTTGATTGTCGATGACGACCGCCATATCGTGGGCGTCCTCGCCGCGCTCCTCGAAGACGAGGGCTATAGAGTCCGCAGAGCGTACGATGGGATGAGCGCGCTGCAGGAAGCGGAGGTCGCCCCGCCCGACCTCGTGCTCAGCGACGTGGCGATGCCGAAGATGAATGGTCTGGCGTTGGCCCAGCGGCTGCGCGACCGCGGCATTCCGGTCGTGCTGCTGAGCGCGGCCATCGCCGACCCGCGGCTGGCCGGCGTGCCCTTCGTGCGCAAGCCCTTCGATCTCGATCAGGTGTTGGACACCGTCGCTCTGCACCTCGCCAACAGCGGCAACCAGGCCTCGGTGAACGCCTGATCGACCGGATGCGCGGCGCACCGGACGGGTTTCCCCGCCAGCGCCCGTACCCCGCAGACGACCCCGCACATCGAAACGCGCATCGCGCTCGGCGAGATTCCCGCTGCGGCTCGCCGCCGATCGTGCGATTTCTGGGTTCATGTGACGATCGAGCATGACCGAAACGCGCGTGCGCCCGATGCATCGCCGCGGGCGTACCGATGGCGCGGGCATGGGCGGGCGGGGTGCTCTGAGGAAATCGGAGATGAGCGTCCGAAACCGGGCGGGAAGGGAGGGATTCGAACCCTCGGAGGAGGTTATAGCCCCCTCAACCGCTTAGCAGGCGGCCCCATTCGACCACTCTGGCACCTCCCCGGGTCGAATATTCAATTGTCGCGGACCGCCTAGCCGCAATTGCGCGCGGCAAAACGCAGGGCGAACCTGTCCGGCGAGACGGAAGTGTACCCGCTCCCGCGCTGCCCAACAACACCGACCGCGCCCGCTCGTGCGATGATGGCGCCCGCGCATCGCCCGCACTCGCCAAGGAGACGCTCGTGGTTCGCTGGTTGCCGCTCGCCGCCGCGCTCGCGCTTGCCGCGCTTCCGCTCGGCATCGCCCACGCGCAGGAGTCCGCGCTGCCGTGCGATGCTCGGGACGCTCCGGGGGATGGGTTGCAAACCGGCGGTCTGGGGCTGACCCGGCCGGAGATGGACGACCGCTTCGGTCCCGGCGAGGCGGCCCAAAGCGGCTGGATGTACGCGCTCGATGGCGCGACGCTCGAGTGGGCGCAGTGCGACCTGATCGTGCTCTTCCCCGAGGCGTGGCAATCCGGGCGCGAACCGGGCGCGGACGTCGCGCTGGTCGAGTCGCTCCTGCCGGCCGACGCCGTGCTGACCGCAACCTGGCCGCATGTGGGAGTCATCGCCAGCGATCCGCAGATCGTCGCGCTCTACGCCAGCTCGTCCCTGGCCGAACGCTATGCCTTGCTTGGCGAAGTCCTGAGCGGCAACGTATTGGTCGTTTATACCTACGCCAATCAGGGGTACGAGCCGGGTCCGATCCTGCGGGCCGAACTGCGCCCCGGCGTCCCGGCGCCCTGATCCGTCAGCGGGCGGTTCCGGCACGACGATGAACCAGCGAAACCGCGAACGCCGCTACGAAAGGAGCATTCCGTGACGCTGCGCGGGAACTCGGCGGTGCTCGATGCGCCGCACGGAACCTTCGCCATCGAGGAACGCGACGTGCCGGAACCGCGCCCCGGCGGACTCCTGCTGCGCCAGGAGTTGTGCGGCGTCTGCGCCACCGACGCCTACGTGCATCGCGGTCATCTGCCGGGAACTGTCTTTCCGCTGGTGCTCGGTCACGAAACGATTGGCATTGTCGAGCGACTCGGTCCGGGCACGACCGAAGACGCCACCGGGCGCCCGTTGGCGGTCGGCGATCGGGTCTCTGTCGCCCCCGGCGTTTCCTGCGGACATTGCGTCTTCTGCGCCGTCCACCGCCAGCCCACACTGTGTCTGAATCGGCGCGGGTACGGATTCCGGCCGCGGCGCGACGAACCGCCCCACTTCCAGGGCGGCTTCGCCCAGTACGTCGATGTCGCCGCCGGGGCGACCGTGCTGACGATGGCGGTCGACGCGACCGCGGCGGTGACGCTGGAACCGTTGACCATCGGCATCCACGCCGCCACCCGGGCCAACATTCCCCTCGGAGCCACCGTCGTCATCCAGGGCTCCGGAGCCATCGGCATTCTCGCCCTCGCCGCGGCGCGCGAAGCCGGCGCGCTGCGAACCATCGTCGTCGGCGGACCGGCCACCCGATTGGCGCTCGCCCGGGAATTCGGCGCCGACGTCACCATCGATCTCGCCGCCGTGCCCGATCCCGCCGAACGGACGCGCCTGGTGCGGGCGGAAACGCCGGGCGGCCACGGCGCCGACGTGGCGATCGAGTGCGCGGGAACACCGGCGGCGATCTCGGAGGGAATCGATATGCTGCGCCGCGGCGGCGTCTACGTCGAGGCCGGTCACTACACCGACCACGGCGACATCCCGCTCAATCCCTTCCGCCATCTGGTCAACAAGCACATTACGTTGGTCGGGGTGTGGAGCGCCGGGATTCCCCATTTCGTGGCCGGTCGCGCCTTGATCGAATCCGGCCGCTACCCGTTCGCCGATCTCGTGTCCCACGTTCTGCCGCTGGAGCGCGTCGCCGACGGCGTGGGGGCCATCGGCGGCTCCTACCTGCTGGACGGAACCGAAATCCGCAAGGTCGCCATCGCGGCCAACGGCTAGCCGCGCCGGAGGGAAATCGATGGCGCCCGATCTCGCGTATCCGCGTCCGCAGTTCGTGCGCGAGCGGTGGATCGACCTCAATGGCCCGTGGGGGTTCGCCTGCGATGACGCCGACATCGGGCTCGCCGCCGGCTGGCCGGAGCGCGCGGATGTCTTCGACCGCGCCATCATCGTCCCTTTTCCGCCGGAGTCCGCCGCCAGCGGGATTGGCGAACGCGGGTTCCATCCGGTGGTCTGGTATCGCCGCGTCGTGCGCCTCGCGCCGGACGACCGGCGTGAGGCGCTCCTGCTTCACTTCGGCGCGGTCGACTATCGCGCCCAGGTGTGGGTCAACGGCCGGTTGGTCGCCCGCCACGAGGGCGGTCAGACCCCGTTTTTCGCGGACATCGCCTCTTGCCTGCTGCCCGGCGACGCCGAACAGGTCATCGTCGTTCGCGCCGAAGACCGACCCGGGGATCTGACGCAGCCGCGCGGCAAACAGGATTGGCAGCCGGAACCGCACAGCATCTGGTATCACCGCACCACCGGCATCTGGCAACCAGTCTGGCTGGAGCCAGTCCCGACGCTGCGGCTGACGGACGCGCGGTGGACGCCCGATCTGGATCGCGCCACGCTGGATCTGGCGGTTCGGCTGAACCGCCCGCCGGAGCGACCGGCGCGGCTGCGGGTTCGTCTCACCCTGCACGACCGACCGCTGGCCGATCTGACCGGCGCGGTGGATGGCGACGAGATTCGGTTCGGCATCCCGCTCGACGCCGGCGATCTGACGATGCACTCCGACCGCACGCTCTGGTCGCCTCGGCATCCGAATCTGGTCGACGCCGAACTGACGCTGCTCGCCGACGATGCGATCGTCGACCGCGTGCAAAGTTATGCCGGGTTGCGCAGCGCCGGCGTCGCCAACGGCCGCTTCACGCTCAATGGCCGCCCCTACTACCCTCGCCTGGTGCTGGCGCAGAACTACTGGCCGCAGTCGCATCTCGCCGCGCCCAATCCGGCGGCGCTGCGGCGCGAGGTCGAACTGGCGAAGTCGCTGGGGTTCAACGGGGTGCGCATCCACCAGAAAGTGGAAGATCCGCGCTTCCTGTACTGGTGCGATCGACTCGGGATGCTGGTGTGGGGCGAGATGGCCAACGCCTACGTCTTCTCCGCCGAGGCGGTCGAGCGGCTGACCCGCGAATGGCTCGACGTGCTGCGTCGCGACTACAGCCACCCCTGCATCGTCACCTGGGTTCCCCTGAACGAGAGTTGGGGCGCGCCGGCGCTGCCGTCGGACCCGCGGCAGCGCCATTACGTGCGCGCCCTCCACCACCTGACCCACGCGCTGGATCCCACCCGGCCCGTCATCGGCAACGATGGTTGGGAGCATCTGGCCAGCGACATCTGGGGCATCCACGACTACGCGCCGGACGGAGCCGATTTGCGGGCGCGGTATGGTTCGACCGAGGCGCTGGAGCACACGCTGCGGCGAGATCAGCCGATTTTCCGCAGCATCGCTCTGCCTGGCGTTTCGTACGCGGGCGAACCGGTGATGCTCACCGAGTTCGGCGGCATTGGCTACGCGCCCGTTGGCGGCGAGCGCTGGTACGGCTACGGCACGGTGACCACCGCCGAGGCATTTCTCGCCAAATACCGCGAACTCACCGACGCCGTCCTCGACTCCCCGGCGATCGCCGGATTCTGCTACACCCAGCTCACCGACACCGAGCAGGAAACCAATGGCTTGCTCACCGCCGACCGCATTCCCAAGCTGGACCCGGCCGCCTTGCGCGCCATCAACCAGCGACCCGCGGCGGCCGTGCCCGGCGAGATCATCGCCGGCATCCATGCGCCGGAGGAGCCGGACGACGCGCCGTCGTAGGTCGTAGGTCGAGAGACCGGAGAACGACCGGCGCATGCACGGGCGCCGCCACCAGCGCGCGCCCCCGAACTCCGCCAACCCGCCATGCCGGCCGCCGGTTCATCTCGCCAGGCGCGGGCTCCGCGCATCCGGATCGTTCGCCCAATTCGCGTCTGGCTTCGGGGCTGGCGCCCGCGGATCGAAGGAGCCGGCCACGCCGCAGTGTCGAACGCGAGAGAGCGGCCGTCGACCCGCCTGTCCCCGCAACCGGTGCTGCGGCCCACTCCCGACTCCGCGCCGGAGGTGGTATTGACGAGGCGCGAGACGCTTGGTACGATCCCGGAACCGATTCCGGAACCGGTTCCGCCGTGCTAGCGAGGTCGGGCAGGTTGTGGTCACCATCGGCGAGATCGCGCGTCACGCGCAGGTTTCCAAAACCACGGTCTCCCGGGTGCTCAACGGGCGGCCCGATGTCGACCCGCACACCGCCGAGCGCATCCGCGCCGTCGTCGCCGCGCTCGGTTACGTGCCCAGCGCCAACGCGCGCGCCCTCGCCCACGGGCGCGGCAGATCCATCGGGCTGCTCGTGCCGACGCTGGAGCTGCCCTGGTTGCAGGAGGTGCTGCGCGGCATCGCCGACGAGGTGGAAGCGGCCGATCACACCCTCGCGCTGCACACCCTCGCCCGCGGACGCGAATCGGTCGCCGCCTTCTCGGCCCAGGTCGCCGCGCGCGCCATCGACGGACTGGTCGCGGTCATCCCGCACGGCTACGAGGACGATCTGCTGGTCCTGGCTCGCCAGGGTCTGCCCATCGTCCTCATCGACGACGCCAGCCACCACGATGTGTTCCCCTCGGTCTGGAGCACCGATCGCGCGGGCGGTCGTCAGGCGACCGCCCACCTGCTGGC
>JADLCW010000278.1 GCA_020847015.1 Thermomicrobiales bacterium
AACTGCGCATTGCCGGCTATGACGGTGCGATCAGCATCGAGCACGAGGATTCGCTAATGAGCGTCGACGAGGGTTTCAGCAAGGCCGTCGCGTTCCTGAAAAACGTAGTGATCCGGGAGCCCGCCGGCCAGGCATGGTGGGTGTAGGACGGACGTCGAGGAGTCGAGAAGAAGCGGGGCGGGTTGCACGGCTGCCGCCGATGGGGAGGTAGGGCGGCACGCGAGTCGGGGCGCCGCGACCTGGTTGCATGGCGGAGGACCATGGCGCTCGTGGCTTTGGGGCGCCGAATGACAGCGGGGCGGTCGAGCGAGGAGTTGCGGATACCGTCGATGCCAGCGCGAAAGGGGGGCGATTTCGGTTGCGGCGAATTGCGCCGAAGGACAGGGGCGACGGGGTGCTGGAGAATTGAGGTGGTTCTGCTCGATCTCCCACGGATCGCGTGGCGAGGTTGAAACCCATCTCCACATCGCGCAGCGTTTGCCCTTCTCTTCTGACGCCCCGGGCCAAGCAACCCTCCCCGAAGCCGAGGCAGCTGACCGTGTCGTTCGTGGACTTGCCCGCAGCCTGCGGCGGCGTTACAGGAACCGGTTTTGCTTCTCGGCCTCTCGACTCCTCGCATTCTCGACGCAAAGGAGCAGTTGTCGTGTCTACAATCGGTGTCGGGCTTGTCGGCTACAAGTTCATGGGCCGGGCCCACTCGAACGCCTACCGACAGGTCGCCCATTTCTTCGATGTCGATCCCAAGCCGCGCATGGTTGCTGTATGCGGGCGCAACGCGCAGGCAGTCGAAGAGGCCGCCGCGCTGCTCGGCTGGGAGGGGTCCGAAACTGACTACCGCAAGCTCGTCGCGCGCGACGACATCGGGTTGGTGGATGTGGCCACCCCCGGCGATCTCCACAAAGACGTCGTGCTGGCGGCGCTGGCGGCCGGCAAGCATGTACTGTGCGAAAAGCCGCTGGCCAACACGCTCGCCGAAGCGCGCGAGATGATGGACGCCGCCGAGCAAGCGGGCGTCGTCGCCATGGTCAACTTCAACTACCGGCGCGTGCCAGCGGTGCAGTTCGCCAAGCGGATCATTGACGACGGCCTCATCGGTGAGATTCGCCACTGGCGCGGCATCTACTTGCAGGACTGGATCAACGATCCCAACTTCCCGCTGGTGTGGCGGATGCGCAAGGAGATCGCCGGTTCCGGCGCGCTTGGCGACATCGCCGCCCATAGCGTCGACCTCGCGCGGTTTCTGGTCGGCGACATCACCGAGGTCGTTGGCACGATGGACACCTACATCCGCCAGCGACCTGTGGAAACCGAAAGCGGCGGCGGGGCCGGGTTGTCCGCTGAAGCCGGACAAGAGATGGGGGAAGTAACGGTCGATGACGCGACCACCTTCCTCGCGCGGTTCGCCAACGGCGCCAGCGGGACCTTCGAAGCGACGCGGCTGGCTCCGGGCCGGCGCAACTACAATTCATTCGAGATCAATGGCTCCCGAGGATCGATCGCCTTCAATCTGGAACGGCTCAACGAATTGCAGGTCTACTTCGTCGACGATCCGGCGGGACTGCAAGGATTCCGCACCATCAACGTCACTGATGCCGATCACCCCTACGCGGCGGCGTGGTGGCCGGCGGGTCACATTCTGGGCTACGAGCACACGTTCGTTCATGTCATCAAGGATCTGATGGACGGCATCGCCGCCGGCAAGAGCCCGCACCCCACTTTCGAGGATGGCTTCCGCTGCCAGGCGGTGCTGGAGGCGGTCGCCCAAAGCGTGGTGGACCATGGTTGGGCGACCGTCGAGCAACCGTAGGCAAACCGTTTTTCACTACGCCGAAGACGGTGGCGGGCAGGAATCATCGTCCCTGCCCGCCGCGAACTTGGGAGATATCCTGACGTTCCGCTGGCTGGGCCGCGAGACGAAGCGCGGGTCTCAGCCGACGCGCGCCAATGCCGCCGCGATCCGTCCGCGCGCCGCCGGGCCCAGCGCGGCGACGGCTCCGTAGGGGTCGGGTCGGGCAGCCGCAGCGATGGCGATGTCGTCGTTGGCGGCGATCGCCTCTCGCAAGCGCTCCAGGTGCGCCGTGCGCAGGGTTTCCCATTCCAGCCGATCCAGATCGAGCGCAGCCGCCTCGTCGGCATCGAAGGCGAGCCGCGCCGACGGCAGCAGCCGGGCCAGACGCTGGTAATCGGGTGGGGTAGCGGCGGCCGCTTCGGTGACGGCGCGGGCCAGCGCATCGCGGTCGGCGGCGGCGCGGATCGCCTGCCAATCCGCTCCGCGCGGCAGCGGTGCTCCGGCCGCCTCCAGCGCGGCCAGCGCGGCCAGGATGTCCGCGTCGGCGCCGGCACGCAGCGCCCGTTCCAACTGCTCGTGCGCGTCGGCGACCCCGGCCAGTCGTGCCAGACGCGTCCGCTCCACCGCGCTCAACCGCCGATCGATTCCCGGCGGGGCGCCGGCCAGTGCGGTTCGCGCCGCCGCGCCATCGCGTCGCCGCAAGGCAACCCGCGCTGCATGCAACCAGGCGGTACGCGCGGTCGCGAGGTCGATGCGAGCTGTTTGCTCCAGCGAGAGGTTGGGGTCGCCAGCGAACAGATCGGGGTCGTAGGCGGAAAGAATCGCCACATCGTCATCGACCGCGAGCGCGCGCTCCAAATGACTCCAGGCCAACGCGCGCTCGGCTGCGTGACGGAGGCGCGCGTCCGGCCGCCCCAGCGCCGCCAGCTCGCCCGTGCGGCTGAGATCGGCCAGTGCGCCGCGATCGTTGGTCTCCAGCGCGCGCTCCATGCGCTCGCGCACGGCAGTGCGCTGGGCTGCCGTGCGAGCAGCGCGTCGCAGATCCGGCCGCACGGCGATGCGAGCCCGGTCAGCCTCCTGCACCAGCGCCGCCAGCGAGCGTTCGTCCTCGCGGCGCCGCGCGCGTTCGATGCGCGCGAGCAGATCCCGCGACAGCAGTGTATCGACGCGGGGAGCGAGCAGACCGGCCCGAGGATCGTGGCGAGCCTCGAACCAAAGGCGGCCGACGAGGTCCGGATCGCCGCCGTCGAGCGCGGCGCGCAACCGCTCGAACAACCCAGCGGCTTCGCGGGCCGCCTCGACGCGTGGGCGCAGATCGGCCGCCGCCAGATCGTCGGCCAGACCGGCCTCATCCCAAATCCGGAGTAACCGATCGAGATCGTCAGCCTGTGCGGCCTCCCGCGCCGCGCCGACCGCTCGCCGGCGTTCGATCTGCCCCGCATCGGCCGATGCGGCCGGCGCGGCGCCCCAACCGCCATCTCGTGGCGTCCCGCCCTCATTGAATGCGGGCGCGACGGTCGCATCCCAAGTGGGGAGCGGCCCTGTCGTCCCGGCGGCGATGGAGGCTAACGCTTCGCGGAACGATGGCGCCCCGGCCGGACCGGTCTGAAGCGCGTCGGTGAGCACGCGGGCGGCCGTCGCGAGCGTCGGGTCGGACGCCGCGCGCAACGTCCGCAGCACATCGGAGCCGACCGGGTCGTGCAGGTCGCGGGACTGGAATAGCAGCCGCTCCTCCGGTGTTTGCGCCGTTCGCAGTTCGGGCCGCCAAGCGAGACCGAGGAGCTCCACGTAGAGCAACAGCGCCGGCAGCCGATCGCGCCGCGCTGGTTCCAGCACGCCTGGCAAGGGCGGCGACCCGGGCCAGACGGCGGTATCGAAATCGACAACTGCCAACGCGCCTTCCGGCCGCAGCACCACATTGCCGGGCCGCAAGTCGCCGTGACTGAATCCGTGCGCCTCCATCTCGGCGGCGGCGGCGCGCCAGGCGTCGGCTAAGCCGCCGATCGCCGCCCGGTCGTCCGTCGCGATCGCCTCCGTCACGCCTTGGGCCAGTGTGCCGCCGGGGATGTATTCCATCGCCACTAACGGGTGACTGACCGAGCGGAAATCAGCGGCGGGCAGCGTGATGCCGTCGGCAATGGTCCGCAGCTCGTTGGGCAGCGGACCGCCGGCCACTCGCAGCGGCGCCAAACCGGGAGCGGAGGCCAGCGCGGTGTACCGTTCGATCTGGCGGACATGTCGCTCGCGCGGTACGCGCAACGCGAGGATGCGTCCGGTCGGACAGCGCAGCGCGTACACCACGGCAGTGCGACCGACGATGCGCCACAGGTCGCCGGACGCGGTAATGGCGAGGGTTCCGCCGCCGAGACGGCGCACGGCCGGGACGAATCGGCCCGGATCATGCATGGCGTGGTCGAATTCGGAGAGGGTCGGCATGGCATCGGTTCCGGGCGCGCCAGGCTGGGGAACCCTCCCCAGCGGTTGCCGCCGATGGTACAGTGCCCTTCAATGGCAATTCCAGCATCCCCGCCGCCCAAGCCGGAATCGCCCCGCCTCCGCCGCGGCCGGGACGCCCCCCGCACGGCGATCGTTCCACCGGGCGTAGCGGATTGGGGGAGAACGTGCACGACCCACGACGCACTGAAACCTTGAATGGTCCCGCGTTCGATACGACGGGCTGGGCCGACGACGGACCACCCGCGCGTCGTCTTGCCGCGGTCGATCCGGAGGGGCACGCCCGCCAGCGGATCGCCGAATTGGCCGAGGAATTGGGCGGCATGGCCGCCACTGTGGGCGAGGTGGACCCGCGGTCGGCCGAACGACTGGAGGATCTGTCTCGCTCGATCGGCAACCCCGACGGGCGCGCCCGTTGGTCCGAAGTCGATCTGCGGCGCGCCTTCCAAACCGATCGGCTCGCCCACGCCTATGCCGTGGGGCAGGCCGGCCGCTACTCCGCGACGGCTATCGCCGCCGCCGACCGCGTCCGCAACGTGCTGGTGCTGGCGCCGATCTTACTGACCTGGTTCGCTCTGGCCGAAGCATCGCGCGCCTACGCCAGCTTTATTGAAGAGAATCCGGACGAGGTCCGCCAGCCATTCTTGCTGCTTTGGCAGACCGGGTTTGGCGGTCACGCCAACTCCTTCGCGCCAACATTCTCCCAGGTGGCCTTTCTCGACGCCGCCATCATCGCCATCATCATCGCGCTCACCCTGTTCACTCACGGGCGTCGCGAGGATCGCGAGGACCTGGTCGAGCACGCGGCCGACTCCTTTCAGTCCGATCTGGACAATGTGCTGTCCGAGGCGACCGTGGTGCTGGCGCGCGACCGCGCCGGCCGCCCCGCCCAGTTGGCGACCGGTATCGAGCGCCTGGCCGACCGGTTCGACCGCTCCAGTCAGGAGCTGCTGACCCGACTGCGGCTGGAGCACGACCGACTGGAGCAGCTCGCATCGCGACGCGAGCGCGAATTTGCCGACTTCGGCGTATTCGCCAGCGGCATGCGTGCGGGAGCCGAGGAGACCCACCGCCTGCTCGTCGAGTTGCGGGGGGTTTCCTCTGGTCTGCAAACCGCCCTGGAGGATCTGACCACCGAGGTCGGAGTCTCCACCGATCAGGGGCGCACCTTGCTGGTCGCCATCCAGGGGTTGGAGCGGCTGACCACAACCGATATCCAGAGCGACCAGGCGCTCACGCGCCAGATCGCCAACGCCGCTGAAACGCTGGCGGATGCGGCCGAGAAGGCGATCTCCGGAGTCGACGCCGCCGCTCAGGCAGCGCGGATCGCCACCGATGCCGGCCGTGCCATTGGCGTCGTCGCCCAGTCGCTGGCGGCTGGACAATCGCGGGTGGAGGATGCGGTGGCCAAGGGCGCCGAAGCCAACACCCGACTCGCCGAGTCGCTGCGCGGAGCCGGCGGCGGCATCGGCAACGCCACGCGCACACTGCAAGAGATCGACGCCTCGCTTGCGTCGATGCGAGACGGATTCTCCGCGGTGGTGTCCCAGAGCACCGAGCACGCGGCGACCCTGCGCGCGCTGCTTGGCGAGCAGGAGGCGATCGCCAGCGGTTTGGCCGAGGTCGCCCGGGATATCGGCGCCATCTCCATCGGAGCCGCACAGCGACAGGAAAGCGCGAATCGCGACATTTCGGCGCTGGTCAACCGACTCGATACGGTGGTCGAAGCTATGGCGACCAGCGCCAGGACGCCGCGCCGCGTCGAGGCGTCCGAGACCGACGCATCGCGCGGCGACCCGACCCGACTTTGGCCGCAGCGCCGCTCCACTTGATCGTCTGAGCCGTGCAGCGCCGTAATCGCCGGTCGCATCGTGACATGATCGCCCTGGGCGGGTGGCTCTTTGCCGACCTCCTGCTCGGGTTGGCGATGCTGTTCTTCACCGCGAACACCGTGGGACAACCGGCTCCCACCCCGACGCCGCTGCCCACGCCCAATCTTCTCGCCACCGAGCGCTCCCGCTCCGAGGACGAATTGGCGATGGTCGGTGCGACGGCCACGGCGCAGGCGAACTCGGCTGCCGAGGTTGCCGCGGAAGCGACCGCAGCCGCCGCCAAAGCCGCTGCCGCTGCCGCCGCCGCCGACCGCCGCCTTGGCGCGGCCGACGCGACCGCGACCGCTGCGGCATCGAGTTCCGGTTCCGCCGCCGCCACGGCCACGGCCGCGGCGCGCGGCGCTGCGCAGACTGCCGAGGCGCTGGAATCCGCGATCGCGGCCAGCGATGCAGAACTTGCGACAGCCGCCGCGCGCGCCACCCAGGACGCTCTGCTGCGCCAGCAGGCGACCGCGACCGCGCAGGCACAGGCGACGATCGCGGCGATGAGCGCCGAGCAGCGCGCCACCGCCAACGCGCAGGCGACCCGCGATGCGCTGGCCGCGCAAGCGACGATGAGCGCCTTCGCTACCCAACAGGCGGAAAGCGACGCCAGCATCGATGAGTTGACGGCGGCGCAGGCGACCGCTGCCGCCGAGGCGACGGCGCAGGCGGCCGCCGCCGCGGCGACCGCGGCCGCTCTGGCTCAGCGTGAAGGTAATGCGGCAGCGACCGCCGAAGCCTTGGCCGCTCGCTCGGCTGAGTTGGCCTCGCTCGCCACCGCCCAGGCCGAGCGAGGCTCCAGCGATCTCGCCGCGGCGTTGGCGACTGTCGCCGCGCTGGAAAATGACCGCTCGGCGAACGAGAACGATCTCGCCACGGCGCAGACGGAATCGGCCAGTATCCGCGCCACGGTCGAGGCGATGGAGGCGGAACAGGTCAACCTGCAGACGACGGCGACCGCGTTGGCGCAGATCGCCGCCGCCAGCTCCCTGGATCCGCACTCGCGCACGGTGCAGATCAATACGGATCGCGCCGCCGTCGTCGGCGGGAATGCGCAGGCGCGGGACAACGTCCGCGAGGTGTTGCGCCGCGCGCTCGCGCCCTATGAGACGGCGCAGTGCCGAGCTGGATTCGTGCTCATTTCCGGATCGGCTCCGGATTTGCAGTCAGGCGTCGATCTGGCCAAGGCCGTCCGCGATATCCTGTACGCGGACTTTCCGCAGATGTTTGGCGAGGGCACTGGCAACCAACCCTTCTGGTCCGGCGAGGATCAGAACGACGGGCGCGTGGAGATGGAAATTTTCTTCTACAGCGGGTGCGCGCCGGTTCCAGCCGGATGAGTCATCGATTCGGTTTGTGCTCGCGCCCGGGACAACGACGGACGCATTACCCGATCGGCCCGATGCCAACCACCCTCCGGGCCGTGATATCATTTGGGAAGTATTGAAGCAGTCAGCAGGGAACGGGAGCGCCGCATGGGCATGATTCCGGATATCAGCGACGACG